>JACDAM010000030.1 GCA_013695435.1 Burkholderiales bacterium
CGGACTACGCGCTCGGTCCGCACACGGCTTCGCTCGGCCTGGTTTTCTACGAAGGCAAGCTGTTGCCGGCGCGCTATTCGGGCGGCGCCTTCATCGGCCAGCACGGATCGTGGAATCGCAATCCGCCAAGTGGCTACAAGGTGATTTTCGTGCCGTTCGCCGACGGCCGTCCATCCGGACCGCCGGAAGACGTGCTGACCGGTTTTCTGAACGCGGAAGGCGACGCGCTCGGGCGCCCGGTCGGTGTGGCAGTCGATAAAGCGGGCGCGCTGCTGGTTGCCGATGATGTTGGCAATATCGTTTGGCGGGTGACGCCGGCCGCGGCGCAGCCCGCTGCGGCACGATAGCTCGCGCGGCATCGATGTTGCGGGCGCACGGGGTCGAGCGATGCGTAGCGCGCGCACATAATTCGGGTTCATAAATTCAGGAACTAACCGCGACTCGCGCATCCACGGCAGCGCAATCCTCGTAACCAGGCACATGCATCCGAATCGACAGCAAGCATGTCTAGCCAGCCGTTCCGCTCATTGCCCGGCGCATTCCTGACTTCCGTCACCTTGCACGCGATTGCCGGCGGCTTTCTGCCAGGCAATTGGCGGCCGCCAACAAAGGAACCTGCTCCCCGGGCGCTCGAAGTCGTGTTACTCGAGCCCAAACCGCCGCCCGTCGAAATCGCGCAGCTCGCCCCGCCCCTTCCACCGACCATCACCCCGCCACCCGAACCGTCAGTGCCGCAGACGCAAGCTGGCATGACGGAAACGGCGAGCGAGCCGCTGCCCGCGGCAGTGCCCGAGCCGATCCCTGCGAGTGAGCCGGAACCCTTGCCTGAGCCGGTGCCTGTCACTGAGCCAGAACCTGAGCCGGCCCCCGTCGGGGAACCAGAGCCCGAATTGCTCTGCGCCGAAACCAGAACGCAGGGTCAAAACCAGAAAGCCGGCTGCGCCTGCGCCGAAAATAGTCAGGGCCGCGCCTGCCGAAATCGTTCCGCCTCCAATCGTTAAGCCCGCGCCAGCGGCGAAGGCAAAGCTAACCAGTATTTTGTGCGCGGTTTCACCATCGACCACGGCACCGATTTACGCATCAACTTCAACGGCGCGCCGGTCAATCAGCGCAGCCACGGCCACGGCCAGGCTACAGCGATCTGAATTTTCTGATTCCCGAACTGATCGGCGATTTGCGCTATACCAAAGGTCCGTATTTCGCCGGGCAGGGCGATTTCGCCTCGGCCGGATCGGTCAGTTCGATTACGTCGATGTCTTGCCGGCCGGCCTGGCGCTGGGCGGCGTCGGCGAAGACGATTACGGCCGCCTGGTAGTCGCCGATACGCCGAAGCTCGGCGCCGGTCATTTGCTGTACGGCCTCGAAGTGGTGCACAACGACGGGCCGTGGAGCAATCCCGACAATTTCCGAAAAATAAACGCGGTGCTGCGCTACAGCCAGGGCAGCGCGCAGAACGGTTTCAACGTGACGGCGCTGGGTTACACGAGCAAGGGAACCGCGACCAATCAGATCGCGACGCGCGCGGTCGTTTCCGGGTTGATCGGACGCTTCGATACGCTGGATGCGAGCGACGGTTCCGATTCGGAGCGCTACAGTTTGGCGGCCGATTGGCGCCGGTCATGGAGCGCCGGCGTCACGCGCGCCAATGCGTATGTCATACGAAACGAATTGAACCTCTATTCCAATTTCACGTATTTACTCGACGATCCGGTCAACGGCGATCAGTTCGAGCAGGAAGACCGGCGCGTGACCAGCGGCGCCAACGCGAGCCACACCTGGCTCGGTAGCTGGGGCGGGCGCAGCATCGAAAACACAATTGGCGTGCAGTTGCAGAACGACAACATTCAAAACGGCCTGTTTCGCAATGCCGCGCGTCAGCGGCTTTCAACCACCCGCCAGGATCACATCGTCGAATCGAGCGCCGGCGTCTTTATCGAAAATCGCACGCAATGGCTGGAAAAATTCCGCACCGTGGCCGGCGTGCCGGGCGATTACTACCGCTTCGACGTGACAAGCGACAACCCGGCCAATTCCGGCGTCGAGAACGACACCATCTTCAACCCGAAACTGGGCCTGATTTTCGGCCCGTGGGCCAAGACCGAATATTATTTGAACGCCGGCGGCGGCTTCCACAGCAACGACGCGCGCGGCACGACGATTACGCTCGATCCAGGCGCGGACATCGGCGAGAACCTGTCCGCCGGACCGAGTGCCTGGGCTGGTGCGTTCCAAGGGTCATGAGGCCGGCGTGCGCAGCGCGATCGTGCCCGGATTGCAAAGCTCGCTGGCGCTTTACGTGCTCGATTTCGCTTCCGAACTGGTCTTCGTCGGCGATGCCGGCAACACCGAAGCCGGCCGCAAAAGCCGCCGCATCGGTTTCGAATTCGCCAACTTTTACAAACCGGTCGACTGGCTGATCATAGACGCCGACATCGCATTCGCGCGTGCGCGTTTTCGCGGCGACGATGCGGATGGCGCCGGCGACCGCATTCCGGGCGCTATCGAAGGCGTCGCAACGGTGGGTGCGACGGTCGATAATCTGGGCCCGTATTTCGGCGCGTTGCAATTGCGTTACTTCGGCCCGCGGCCGTTGATCGAAGACAACAGGGTGCGTTCAAGTCAGACCACGCTGTTGTCGGGGCGCATCGGTTACAAATTCACCAGGAATCTGCGCATCGCGCTTGAAGGCTTCAATCTGCTCGATCGCGACGACAGCCAGATCGATTATTTCTATACCTCGCGCTTGCCAGGCGAGCCCGCGGAAGGCATCGACGACATTCATTTCCATCCGGTCGAGCCGCGCACGTTTCGCATCACGCTGATCGCGAATTTCTAGCGCCGGCTTCGGCGATGGTTGTCTGGCATCATATTTTCAGTGGCGGTTGGCCGGGAGTTGCCAACGCGAATTGACAGCGTGCGCTCGACGCACCACGCTGCTATTGTCGGGTACGTGACTACCTCAGCAAACCTGCGCGTCGCGCTCGAAACCTTCAATCCACTCGAACGCGACGATAATCAGATCGACTACTTCTGCATCCCGCGCTTGCAAGACGCGCCCGCGGAAGCGTCCACGACATTTCATCCTATCCGGGTCCAGCCGCTCACGTTCCGCGCAACTCTGATCGCAAATTTTTGAATTGTCGGAAATCGCGATTCGTATGCCGCAATTGCAAACGGTTGTAATTTTTGCAAAGGCAGTGTGCGTTGTCAGGCGCCTCTCGCCGTGAGGGCGGACGTGTTTTTTCGTATGGTACGGCGAATGCTTTACCGGCTTGGGCTTGGGCGACAAAATGGTCGCATGCAACTTCGGTGTTGAAACTCGAGTACCTAATGCATCCAGATACGTCCCGGTTGCGTAGGGTTTAGTGGAGTTGAATTTCCGTTGGCTTTCAGGTTCTGCCCATGCTATCTCCACTATGCTTTTCAGGGTAACGTCTTCACGAAGCTGTTTTTCGGAAATCCGTGGGCGGTTCACCTGTGTAGTGCTACATCCCCCTAACTAGATATAGGAGCAACCTCATGACCCAAACCTTATTGCCCGCGGATCTGCTGACGCAGTTTGCCGCCAAACAAGCTGCCAAACGCGCCCAACGCCGTCAATTTTTCAGGAATGCCGGCGGTCTTGGCGTGGGGATGATCGGCGGCACTATCCTTGCTGCCTGCGGCGGCAGCGATGGCGACGACGCAGTTGCACAAACTCCTCCCCCGGCTGGCCCGTCCGACGCCGACATCCTGAACTTCGCGCTGAACCTCGAATACCTCGAAGCGCAGTTTTATCTCTACGCGGTTTCTGGCAACGGATTACCGGACAATCAAAAGACCGGCGCGGGCAGACCGGTTGGCCCGGTCACTCCCGGCCGCCAAGTTACTTTTACTGATCCGCTCGTCTCGCAATACGCGAGGGAAATCGCCGCGGATGAACAGGCACATGTCGTATTTCTGCGTCAGGCGCTCGGTTCCGCCGCTGCCGCCCACCCGGCAATCGATGTCGGCTTCCAGGATCCGAACGGCGCTTTCTCAACCGTCGCGCGCGCGGCTGGCCTCGTTGGGCCGGGCCAGATATTCGATCCTTATTTGAACGACGACAATTTCCTGCTCGGCGCGTTTATCTTCGAGGATGTCGGCGTCACCGCATATAAGGGCGCGGCGCCGCTGATCACCAACAAAACCTTCCTTGAAGCGGCCGCCGGGATTCTCGCGGCCGAGGCTTACCACGCAGCTCTGGTGCGGACGGTGTTGTATGCCAGAGGAGTGGCTACTCCGGCTCTGCGTACGAACGCCGAAGCAATCTCGAACGCGCGCGACCTCACCGATGGCACGTCGGAAGACAAGGATCAAGGCATAACCGGCACCGACCCGGCCGTCTCCAACATCGTGCCGCTCGATGCCAACGGCATCGCGTTCAGCCGCACGACCGGCGACGTGCTCAACATCGTTTACATAAACGCCGGCGCCGTGACTCAAGGCGGTTTCCTTCCCGCGGGTATTAATGGCGCGGGTTCGCTCAACACCAGCAGCGCCGCATAAAACCAGAGCGCCCGGCAACATTTGTCCTCGTGGACAGATGTTGCCGGCGCCAATTTGTTTTTCGTTCGAGCCCGGACCGCTCTTATTTTTCAAATAACCTCCGTAGGTTCAGATCGAAAATCTGCATCCGGATTGAATCCGGCAGCGTAATCCTAAGTGGGTAATCCCCATACTCTGTCCGCACAGTTGCATTCCAGGAGATCATAAAAATGCTCGACCTATTTAAAACATCCATGCGGCTAACGCTGGTGGCCAGCGCATTGGCTTGTGGCGGATCCGCGCTGGCGTCCAGCCACGCCGAAGCGCCGTTTATCACTGAGATGCGGAAGGTCGATAACACCGACGTCTATGCGTTCCGCAGCTACGAGGCCAACCGCGCAGGCAACCCCGCGGGAAACGGACAAGACGGCTTCGTCACGCTGATTTCGAACTTCTTCCCCTTGCAGGACCCATACGGCGGCCCGAATTTTTTCTTCCTCGACCCCGATGCGCTTTATGAGATTCACGTCGATAACAACGGGGACGCCAAAGAAGATTTGACATTCCGGTTCCGCTTTACTAACGACCTTAGAAACATCACGCGGTCGATCGGCGGGAAGGACGTCGCCATTGCACTGCGAAATTTCGATCCGATAACCGGCGCCGATCCGACCACCTCGAACATCCGCGAGTCTTACAGAGTCAATGTCGTCCGCGGCAATCGGCGTTCCGGACAGCGCGCGGCGGTAACCAACGCCGCCGATCAGGCGGATACCTTCATCAAGCCGCTCGACAACATCGGCCAGAAGTCGATTCCGGACTACGCGGCCTACGCCAGCCAGTTTATCTACAACATCACTATTCCCGGCTGCACCGGTCAGGGCAGGGTATTTGTCGGTCAGCGCAAGGAAGGGTTCCAGGTAAACCTCGGTGAAGTTTTCGACCTGATCAATCTGACCGCCGCGCAAGTGACCGACCCGAACGGTCGGGACGCCCGCGGTAGCGCAACCGCCGACAAAAACGTAACGAGCATCGCGCTCGAAATCCCGACCGCTTGCCTGACCCAAAACGCTACGCAACCGATCATCGGCGTGTGGAGTACCGCGAGCGTGCGTCAGGGCCGTTTGATCAATCGGAATCCCGGCAGCGATATTACATCCGCGACCAGGGAAGGGGGCGCGTGGGCGCAGGTCTCGCGCCTCGGCGCGCCTTTGATCAACGAGGTGGTAATCGGCTTGAAGGATAAAGACAGGTTCAATTCGAGCAGGCCGGAAGACGATGCGCAATCGCCGTTCGCTGAGTACTTGACCAATCCGACGCTTCCGGCTTTGGTTGAAGAGCAGTTCACCTCGGCCGGCGTCAGAGCGCCTCAGGTGTTTCCGCGTGCCGATCTCGTGGCTGTTTTCCTCACCGGTGTGCCAGGCGTCAATCAGGTTCAGGGTGGATCTACCGCCGAGATACTGCGGTTGAATACGGCGGTGCCGGCGACTCTCACAGGCCAGCAAAATGATCTTGGCGCTGCCTTGTGCTTCGTCAACGGTGCGCCCAAGCTCGACAACCCCGGTTGCGATCCCGCCGGTTTCCCGAACGGCAGGCGGCCGGGCGACGACGTCACCGACATCGAGTTGCGCGTATTGATGGGTTTTCTGCTGCCGGATGCAAGCAAACCGAGCACTGGTAGCGCCAATCTGGCCTACACCGACGGTGCGTTGGTAACCGAAAGCCAGTTCGATGCGACCTTCCCCTACTTGAGGACGCCGATTCCGGGTTCGCCTAACGACGCGAACGGCGTTTTGGGCCAATCGGGCTCGACGCCTTAATCCGGTAGCGCACATTAGGAGATCATCCATGAAACGAATACGCACACTGGCGGCGCTGGTAATCGCTGCGCTCAGCGCTTGCGGTGGCGATAATGGCACGCCAATCGGCGGCGGAAGCGGAGGAACGACCCCTCCGCCAAGCACTCAGCCGCCTACGCAGCAGTCGTTCAGTCAGAACGTGCAGGGCATTGTCAACAACACGTCGGATACCGCTGAACCGCAAAACATCGATAACATCACGGTCGAAACCTCGGATACGACCGATCCTGACGCGGTTTCTTGATTTCTTCGCTGCGTGTGACGGGGTGGCGAAAGCCGCCCCGTTTTTTTGCCCGGTAACCAACCCTCGACTATTCTCTTCACCCGCGTGCTGTTCTGCCGCTCATCGCTCGTGCTGCTTTGCGCCTTGTTCTGCGCCGCGCTCGCCGACGCCGCGCCCTTCGTACCGACCGACGATGCGCAAATCCTGGAAACCCTGCGCGACCGGCCAGCTGACGCGGCCGTCCGCGATCTGCGCGCAATGGGCAGCGAGCTGCGCAGGAATCCGCGAAATCTCGAACTCGCATTGCGTGTCGCCCGCCGCTATATCGAACAATCGCGCGCCGAGGCCGATCCGCGTTATCTGGGTTATGCGCAAGCGGCGCTTGCGCCGTGGTGGA
>JACDAM010000031.1 GCA_013695435.1 Burkholderiales bacterium
TGTCCAAATACTCATCCTCGGTCGGAATACCAAGGGCCGCGAGATCGCAGCTGCGCAAGCCGCGAAATTCGGTCGACGAGAGCCGCCACGTCATCATGTGGTAGGAGAAGTCCGCCATCGGGTGACCGAGTGTCGAGAGCTCCCAGTCGAGCACTGCGAGGACTCGTGGCTCCGTGGGGTGAAAGATCATGTTGTCGATGCGGTAGTCGCCATGGACGATGGAAGTCGCCTCATCTGCCGGAATGTTCTGCGGCAACCATGCGATGAGATTATCCATCGCCTCGATCGCTTCCGTTTCCGAGGCTTTGTACTGCTTGCTCCAACGGTCGATCTGCCGCGCGAAATAGTTGCCGGGCCGGCCGTAATTGTCGAGACCGATGGCGGCGAAATCGACACAGTGCAGCGCAGCGATGACGCGGTTCATCTCTGCGAAAATCCCCCGCCGTTCAGCCGGCGCCATGCCTGGCAACTGCGGGTCCCACAATACCCGGCCGTCGACCCAGTCCATCACGTAGAACATTGTGCCGATCACCGTGTCGTCCGTGCACAGACAGTAAGTCCGCGGTACCGGCACGGCGGAGCCCGCGAGCGCGGTAATGACGCGATACTCGCGATCGACCGCGTGCGCGGAAGGTAAGAGCACGCCGGAGGGCTTGCGCCGCAGGACGTAGGACTTGCCGCCGGCTGTGAGCTTGAACGTCGGATTCGACTGGCCACCCTTGAACTGCGCGACCTTGAGCGAGCCGGTGAAGCCGTCGACGTGGGCGCGCAGGTAGTGCTCGAGGGCAACGACATCGAAGCGATGCGCGTCCGCAACCGGACGTGTTCCCAGGTAATCGTCGAAACGGCCCATGCGAAAAGGGCGTCACGCTTTCCGGGGCAGGGCCTCGACTGGCCCACGGCGATCATGGCGCAGCATGAACGTGCCGCTGGCCTTGGCGACCAATTTGCCCGCTTTGTCGCGCGCGTCGCCTTCGCAAAACGCAACTTGTCTGCCCAGATGGAGGCAACGACCTTCGGCGATGAGCGTTCCCTGACCGGTGCCGATGAAGCTCGCCTTCATCTCGACGGTAATCGCGCCGTTGGCAGTCGCGTCGAGCGTGCGCGCGGCCAATGCCATCGCAACGTCGAGCAACGTCATGACCACACCGCCATGCGCGGCTTCATAGCTGTTCATCAATTCGGGGCGCAGATCGAGCTCCAGCACGGCGTGGCCGCCGCCCTTCTCTTTCAACCTTATGCCAAGATGGCTCGCAAACGGAATGGTACGGCCGAGCGCTTGTGCTAATTCCATTGCGGCCGATTCCATTGCCGTTTGAAAGCGATTGGGTTAGACGGCGGTAACGCCACCGTCGACAGCGACGATCTGCCCCGTGATGAACGAGCAGGCATCGGAAGCGAACAGCGCGACCAAACCCTTCAAGTCCTCCGGACCGCCCAAACGCTTGAGCGGCGCTTTGTCGGCCGCTTCGTTCCCAACGAGCTCCAGAACGCCCTTGGTCATCTTGGTGGGGAAGAAACCGGGGGCGATCGCGTTCACGTTGATGTTGTATTGCGCCCACTCGGCCGCGAGCGAGCGCGTGAAATTGACGACACCGCCTTTGCTCGTGTTGTAGGCAATGGTCGCCGGCCGGCCGGGATCGCCGCCACCGACGACGCCCAGGATCGAGGCAATGTTGATCACCTTGCCGCGGCGGCGCGGCACCATGCTCCGCTTGCCGACTTCTTGGCACGTGACGAACATCGCGGTCAAGTTCAGATTGATGACCTTGTGCCAAGCCTCCAACGGATGCTCAAGTGTGGCCGCGCCCCACGTGGTCCCCGCATTGTTCACCAGGATATCGATGGGGCCCAGCGCCGCGATCGCTTGCTCGACCGTAGGCGCGATGGCGGCCGTGTTGGACATGTCGCACACCAGCGACACCGCGGTGATCCCAAGAGCGGATTTTAGATGCGCCGCAGCCTGGTCGAGCTCATCCGCCTTGCGCGCGGTCAACGCGACCTTGGCGCCCATTTCACCTAACGCCTCGGCCATTTGCAAGCCGAGGCCGCGCGAACCGCCGGTGACCAGCGCTA
>JACDAM010000032.1 GCA_013695435.1 Burkholderiales bacterium
CTCCACTGTCCACCGCTTCAAATCACGGCCGCGCAGGAAGGGTTTGATAATTTCAGCCGACTTCGGATCGTCGGCAATTAGTCGAGTCCGGATTGCGCCATCGATAATGAACGCTTCATTAAAGCCAGTCGTTATGCCGCGATAGAACGGCGATCCGACATACTCGCGCAATGGTCTGCCACTGGCACATATCCGTTCCAATAAACGGCGCTTGAGCGGTCGCTCCAACTGCCAGCCGCTTTTGTCCAATTCCGCTTGCGGCACAGGAAAGGCAGAATCCGCGAACACCTGCGGGAATTGTTCGATTGGCTGTTCCGGCATCCAGTTAAGGGCGAGCACATTGTCATCCTGCGCCCGCGTGGTGAGGGGCTCTGGGCGGCGATTGGCGATGACTATGGTCGGGTAGGCAATGGCAGTGAATACGGCCGCGTCGCCAAAATCGATAATGCGCCTGAGGCGCGTATTCCGGTTCATCCAGTCGCGCAGCTTTTCGCCGTATTTCGCGCGATACCATTTGTTGGAGGTAATGAAAGCAAACGTGCCATGGGGTTTCAGTAACTTCACGGAGCGCTCGTAGAAAAAAACGTAGAGGTCGGCGGTGCCGGTAAAGCATTCGTAGTGCGCCTTGAGCCTATCCTTGAGGTGCTTGATTTCCTTTTGCTCGACGTACGGCGGATTGCCAATGACTACATCGAAGCCCTCCCCCAGCTGGAACATCCATTCCGGATCAAAGAAATTCGCGCTAGCGTTCTGGTCAAACGGATTCCAGTGCACGAGTTGCCGGGCGGTACCCGCAGGCAGGAAACGGTTTTCTTCCAGCAGTTGCGCAAGGCCGTCGCGCAACTCGACGATATCGTCGCGCCACCTGCGTTTGCTCTTGCTGGTCCGCGCCGCGAAGTAATACTCGTTGGCGGTACCGAGCTTTTTTTCCCTTTCATCGATTGCCGGATCGCGCAGCCGCAGGTTTTCGACCATGCCTTCTTGACGCGCTCGATGGGCATCAGGCTATCGGCGGCGACGATCTTGGTTTCCAGATTCGGCAGCGCCGTGATGCCCCAGTTGTCTTTCGACTTTTCCACTTCCTGGCTCACCACCAGCGCGATAAAGAAACGCAGCTTGGCGATCTGCACGGCGAAGGGCTGGATATCCACGCCGTGGATGCATTTCTCGATCAGGTAGAGCTTGCGCGTGTAGTCGGCGTGTTTGGCATAGGCGAAGTCGCGGTCGAATTTGGCAAGCGCGGCTTCGGCTTCTTCCAGCCTGCCCTCGCGCAGCACTTCGTCGGGAATCCTCTTCGCTTCGTTGAGTTGCGCTGCCAGCGGTGCGCGGTTTTGGGCGCGCCACAGGGCATTTTCCGGATCGAGCTTTAGAGCACGCGCACCAGCTTTTGCAGCATGCCCATCGGGAAAGCGCCCGAGCCGCAGGCGGGGTCGAGGATTTTTAGTTGCTCGATCGCGGCGATCAGGGTTTCCGTCTCGGCGGCGTTGAACTGGTGCGAGGTGTCGGCGTAGGAGAGGAGGTTGCGCAAGCGCATACCCGTTTCGTCATTATGACGAACGACGGCGTCCGACGTAGCGGGCGCCTTCCAGGTTCTCGCCTGCGCGGGAACGACAGTTAGAGCGAGCTCGCCGGGCATGGCACCGAGGTTGAGGATTTCGTTGACGGCCCGGGTCGCGGCCCATTTACTCGCGCCCCCTTCCGCGCTTTCGGTGGGCGCGGGCTGCAGGGCACCTCGAAATAAGCGATCAGCGCTTCATCCACCATGTAATCGACCACCTCGCGCGGCGTGTAGAACGAGCCGGATTGCTTGCGAGCGGTGGACCTGGTGTCTTCGTTGTAGCTTGCAAGCAGGTTCTCGAAACCTTGCCAGCAACCCGGGATCGAGTGCTACCTCAGCTTCTACCGGAGTATTTTCTTCGACGGTGAATTTGTAAGTCGAGAATATGTCGAGCAACCCGCGCACTTCGTAGCGTTTACCGCGGGTACCCAAATCGGCATTCAGATCTGCCTGCGCCTCACCGCCGAAGAAAAGCTTGTTGGGTACGACCGGCTGTGCGTCTGTACGGCGAGAGAAGCCATCCACGCGCAACACCCAGCCACTCCCTTCCTTGCTGGCGAGTTCCTTCAATTCCGGATTGCGCAATAAGTCGCGCTCGGTGAGTTCGCGATCGAGGCACTCGAACAAGCCGCCGTTGAGGAACGGAATCGTCGAGAAAATATTCAACGCGGCATCCGCATCGCGGAACACCGGCTTGTAGCGGTAGAACGAATGGACCAGCCGATCGTTTTTCATGCCCGCGCCGTGGTCCGCCCATCGCCTGTTTTCTTTGCCGTTGGCGTCCCGGCCGGCCTCTACGCTCAGGGTCGCGAAAAACAGGTTTTGCACAATGGCCAGGTAGTAGCTGCTGTCTTCAGCGTTCAGATCGGGATCGGAGTTCAGCAGCGTCTTGAGGCGCGCGCGGTCGAACAGCTCTTCCGGGATCAGTCTTTTTTCCTTGGTGAACCAGACGAAGATCAAACGAGTGAGCAGGCGTATCGCTGCGACGGAGGGATAACCTTCCCTGTCCAGGGCTTGCCCCTTCGGAAAAGCCATATGCTTGCGGTGCCCAGAAATACCAGCAAGCCAGTTTGGCGTAGAAGCTTTTGTTGAGCGTCTGGATCGAGAGCGCGGCGATCCAGGCGTCGTATAGCTCGCGGAAGTTTGCCGGCCGGTTCCTCCCGCCCAGATTTTTCAGAGCGAGGCCGGCAAGAATCTCCAGGTGCGCACGATGAGGGTCGTTAAGGCGCACATCCTTGACGACCGTGATGCGGTTATCGATGACGTCGCGCGCGCTGTCGCGGAGGTTCGCTCGCCGGTCAATCACCGACAGCGAGACAAGTCGGCCATGCCTGAAGAGAACGATGGCGGGCATCGGGAAGCGCCGGTTCAGTTCGCGCGTGATGGCCGCAAGATCGGCGCGCAACCAACTTTCACCCCGCAACTCGATTGCCAAAAAAACAAAGGATTCGATCAAGCCGGGCGCCATCTTGCTGTCGGCCCCCGCGTGGAGTCTGGCCGAGCGCCAGCAAGGGTCTCTCGTCGTTCGTCAACTGAAAAATGAACGTGCACGACTGCCAGCGATCCGCCTTCACTTTATCGCGGCTGATTGGTCCGAGTTAGGGCTTGAATTGTTCGATGCTTCCCAGCAATGCCTCTGAAGTGTTCCCCAAATCGGCCGTCTTGCCGCTGACGTAACCGAGTCCGAAAGCAGCTTCTTCGAGGCGGTGCTAAGGGAGGAACTTGTAAACGACCTGAGCGCTGCACGAATAGCCTCGCGGCGAGCGACATCGGTTGCGGTCATGGGCAGCGCGCGCTCCTAAGCATCCTGATACCAGTTTTCCAGCTTCAATCCTTCGATCCGGCCGAAATGGCTGGTGTTGTTGGTCACGAGCACAAGATTTTCGGCGATGGCATGGGCGGCGATTTGCGTATCGAGAATGCCGATAGGCTGGCCGATGCGCTGCAGATGTGCCCGCGCCCGCGCGAAATGCTCAGCAGCCGTCCGTGTCCAATCGAAGCAAGGCACGGAGGACAGGAATATTTTCACTACCGTTTGGAGGCGGTTCGCATCGGGGGCGAGCGCAAGACCGAAAAGCAGCTCGGCTTCCGTGATTACTGAAATGGCGACATCACCCGCGCTTAGCGCATCGCGGCAACGGTCTTGGAGGACAGGGTTTTTGCCTTTGAGGAAATAGCTCGCGGTATCCGTATCGAACAGATAGCGGATCATTCGATCTCGTGAGCGAAGGGATTGCGCGCGAGTTCCACCGGATTATCCCGCTCGGCCAGGTAGCTCTCCGGCACGACGCCTTCGTCGATCAGTTGAAACAGCTCATGCAATTGGTCGAGAGCAGGTATGGGCGTGAGGGTAATGACGCCTGTCGCTTCGTTCTTGCTGATCCAGACTTCATCCCCCGGTAACCGGAAAGCTTTGGGCAAGCGGACTGCCTGGCTG
>JACDAM010000033.1 GCA_013695435.1 Burkholderiales bacterium
GACCTCGTGCACGCGGTCAAGCCGGAGCCGCACCACGGCATGCCCCAAGCGGGCTCCGCACACGATACGTTCTGGGATTTCGCCGGCCTGATGCCCGAGATCACGCACATGCTGATGTGGGTCATGAGCGACCGAGCGATTCCGCGCAGCTACCGCATGATGCAGGGCTTCGGCATACACACCTTCCGGCTGGTCAATGCGCAGGGCGCGTCGGTGTTCGTCAAGTTTCACTGGAACCCGGTTGCCGGCACGCATTCAGTGGTGTGGGACGAGGCGGTCAAGTTGAGCGGCGCTGATTCCGATTTTCATCGCCGCGATCTGTGGGAAGCCATCGAGTCCGGCGCCTTCCCCGAGTGGGAAATGCAGTTGCAAATCTTCACCGAGGAGCAGGCCGAAAGCTTCAGCTTCGACGTGCTCGATGCAACTAAGATCGTGCCCGAAGAACTGGTGCCGCTGCGACCGGTCGGGCGCATGGTGCTCAATCGCAACCCCGACAACTTCTTCGCCGAGACCGAGCAGGTCGCGTTCTGCACGCAGCATGTCGTGCCCGGAATCGATTTCAGCAACGATCCGTTGCTGCAAGGACGCAACTTCAGCTATCACGACACGCAGTTGACGCGGCTCGGCGGCCCGAACTTCAATCAGATTCCGATCAACGCGTCAGTGGCGCAGGTGCACAACAACCAGCGCGACGGCTTTCATCAGATGGGCATCCCGCGCGGCCGCGTCGCCTACGAGCCCAACTCGCTCGGCGGCGGCTGCCCGTTCCAGGCCGGCGTGAAGGGCTTCATGTCGTTCCCGCAGCCGATGCAGGAAGACAAGGTGCGCGCCAAGCCGGAAAAGTTCGCCGACCATTTCACGCAGGCGCGGCTTTTCTGGAACAGTCAGTCGGCGCCGGAAAAAGCACACATCGTCGCGGCGTTCCGTTTCGAACTCACGCGCGTGCAGACCAATGCCGTTCGAGAACGCATCCTCTCTATGCTCGCGAATGTCGACGATGAACTCGTCGGGCGAATCGCCGACGGTCTCGGTATGGAAGTTCCCGAGCCGATGCCGAAAGCGCTCGAAAATCCTGCCGCGCCTGAAGTCGAAGCATCGCCCGCGCTGTCGCTGATGTTCCGGCCGGGCGATGGCAGCGTCCGCACGCGGCGCGTCGCTGTTATCGTAGGCGAAGGTGTTGCAGGCGACTCTCTGCTGGCTGTTTACCAGGCTTTGGCCGAAGCCGGCGCGACACCGCGCTTCGTCGGCAAAAAACTCGGCGTCGTACAGACACAGGGCGCCGAGATCAGTGTAGAAACCTCGCTGGAAGCAGCACCGCCGGTGTTGTTCGACGCGCTGGTATTACCCGATGGAAACGACTTGAAAGCGCTAGCGACCGACGGTCACGTCATGGATTACATCAAGGATCAGTACCGGCATTGCAAACCGATTCTGGCCCTTGGCGCCTCGTCTGATCTGCTGGAGGGCGCGGGCGTCTTCGTTAAATTGCCGTCCGGTGAAGCCGACCCCGGCCTCGTGTTGGCTTCGTCCGACGATGTTGATGAGGCGATCGATGACTTCATCCTGGCTCTCGGCAAACACCGGCATTTCGAGCGCGAGACGGATCCGCCGGTCGTTTAGTACCGGCTTGTCACAGACAGGCGAGGGAAACAGCATGGGCACAGCTTTCGTGCCCATGCTGTTTCAGAGATTGATGTGGCATCAAGCCGCTTTTCTGGTCGCATCAGCTTTCTTCAGCAGCGCTTCAGCCATGCGGATGCTGGCGATATCGATCAGACGACCGTCGAGCGACACCGCGCCCTTGCCTTCTTTGGCGGCTTGCGCCATCGCTTCCACCACACGGCGCGCTTTCGTGACTTCGGCATCGGACGGCGTGAAGACTTGGTTGGCGAGTTCTATTTGCGAAGGATGGATCGCCCACTTGCCTTCGTAGCCCAGAACGGCGCAGCGGTTGGCGGCGGAAATAAATCCGTCCGGATCGTTGAAGTCGCCGAACGGACCGTCGATCGGCCGCAAACCATAGGCGCGGCACGCGACCATCATGCGCGTTTGCGCGGCGTGCCAGGGATCGGACCAGAAATACTCGCGATTGCCTTTGTCGTCCTTGTCGGTCAGTACACCTGAATCCTTGTTGACGCCGCCGATCACCGTGGTGCGCGCGCGCGTTGAAGCTGCATAGTCGGCAACGCCGAACGACATCGCTTCCAGCCGTTTGCTCGAAGTCGCAATCGCTTCGACGTTGGCCATGCCGAGTGCTGTTTCGATCAGCACTTCGAAGCCAATGCGTTTGGTGCGCTTCTTGGCATTTTCGATTTGCGTGACCAGCATATCGACGGCATAGACGTCAGCGGCGACGCCAGCTTTCGGAATCAGAATCATGTCGAGGCGCGGACAATTTTCGACGATATCGACAACGTCGCGATACATGTAATGGGTGTCGAGGCCGTTGATGCGGATCATCACGGTCTTGGTTCCCCAATCCATGTCGTTCAGACCCTGCACGATGTTTTTGCGCGCCTGCGCTTTATCGTCCGGAGCAACGGCGTCTTCGAGATCGAGAAAAATAATGTCGGCGGCCGATTTCGCGGCTTTGTCGAATAAAGCCGTGTTGGTTCCGGGTACGGCGAGTTCGGAACGGTGTAATCTGGGTGTGGATTGCTCGATAATGGTAAAGCTCATGTCGTCCTCCTCGTGGAAAGTCTAACATCTTAGCGCGTGTAGCGATTCCATCGGTAGAAAAAATTTATGGGTACCATCAGAAATCCGCATTTGAAAAGGCGACTGCATGCGCCGATAATCGGGTCTCAGGCCTGCCCCAGGGTCTCAGGCCTGCCCCAGGGTCTCAGGCCTGCGCTATCAAGTACCGGGCCCACGGCGCCAGGCAGCATCGCAGCAGCACCTCTCAGCTTTCAACACCCTCACTGTTAACGGGAACCCGCATGGACATTCATGAATATCAGGCAAAAGAATTATTGAGCAGTTTCGGCGTGCCGGTGCCGCGCGGCGGTGTCGTTTACAGCCCCGACCAGGCCGCCTATTGCGCGTCGGAAGTCGGCGGATGGCGCTGGGTAGTCAAGGCGCAGATTCACTCCGGCGGCCGCGGCAAGGCGGGCGGCATCAAGCTGTGCAAAACATATCACGAGGTGCGGCAGGCCGCGGCCGAATTGCTCGGCAAAAAGCTGATCACGAATCAGACCGGCCCGGAAGGGAAAATCGTCCACCGCGTTTATGTCGAAGTCGCCGATCCGTTCGTACGCGAGCTTTACCTGGGCTTTGTGCTCGATCGCAAAACCGAGCGCGTGCGCGTCATCGCATCTTCCGAAGGCGGTATGGAAATCGAGGAAATCGCTAAAAACCATCCGGAAAAAATCCTGCAGGAAACCGTCGATCCGGCGGTCGGCTTGCAGCAGTTTCAGGCGCGTGAAATCGCGTTTGGCCTGGGCCTGACATTGAAGCAAGTCAGCCGCGCCGTCACCGCGATCATGGCCGCCTATCGCGCCTTCCGCGATCTCGATGCCACCATGGTCGAAATCAATCCGCTGGTCGTTACTGAAGACGAACGCGTACTCGCGCTCGATGCAAAGATGTCGTTCGACGACAACGCGCTGTTCCGCCGCCGCAACATCGCGGAGATGCGCGACCCCGGCGAAGAAGATCCGCGCGAGGTGGTGGCCGGGCAGCATGGTCTGAACTATGTCGGCCTCGATGGCACGATCGGCTGCATCATCAACGGCGCTGGCCTGGCCATGGCGACCATGGATACGATCAAGCATGCGGGCGGCGAGCCGGCCAACTTCCTCGACGTCGGCGGCGGCGCTTCGGCCGAGCGCGTTGCGGCGGCATTCCGTCTGGTTCTTTCCGACAAGAACGTCGGCGCGATCCTCGTCAATATTTTTGCCGGCATCAACCGCTGCGACTGGGTTGCCGAAGGCGTTGTGCAAGCCGCGCGCGAAGTCGATCTCAAGGTGCCGCTGATCGTTCGCCTCGCCGGCACCAATGTCGAAGCCGGGCAGAAGATCATCGCCGAAAGCGGCCTGCCGATCATCAGCGCCCATACGCTGAAGGAAGCCGCCGAAAAGTCGGTAGCAGCCCAGAAAGCCTACGCGGCAGCGGCATGATTCGGCGCCGCATCCACGCAAACGTTAACGAATAAGCGAGACTTCACGCCATGAGCATATTGATAGACGGAAATACACCTGTCCTGATCCAGGGTTTCACCGGCGACAAGGGAACCTTTCACGCGAAGGAAATGATTGCGTACGGGACCAAAGTCGTGGGAGGCGTGACGCCCGGCAAAGGCGGCCGCGAGCATCTCGGGCTACCTGTTTTCAACACGGTCAAAGAAGCTGTCAAACAGACCGGTGCTACGACCAGCATCACCTTCGTGCCCCCGGCATTCTGCGCCGATTCGATCATGGAAGCGGCCGACGCCGGCATCCGGCTCGTCTGCTCCATCACCGACGGCATCCCGGCGCAGGACATGATGCGCGTCAAGCGCTACCTGATGCGCTACCCGAAAGAAAAACGCACCATGCTGGTCGGCCCGAATTGCGCCGGCATCATCAGCGCCGGCAAAGCCATGCTCGGCATCATGCCGGGTCATATTTACAAGCAGGGCAAGGTCGGCATCGTTTCGCGCTCTGGCACTTTGGGATATGAAGCAGCAGCGCAGCTCGAGATAGTCGGCCTCGGCGTCACGACCAGCGTCGGCATCGGCGGCGACCCGATCAACGGCAGCTCGTTCCTCGACCATCTCGTATTGTTCGAGCAGGATCCGGAGACCGAAGCCGTTATGATGATCGGCGAGATCGGCGGACCGCAGGAAGCCGAAGCCGCCAAGTGGGTCAAGGAAAACATGAGCAAGCCCGTCATCGGTTATGTCGCCGGGGTGACGGCGCCGAAAGGGCGCCGCATGGGCCACGCTGGCGCGATCATCTCGACCAGCGGGGATAGCGCAGCCGAGAAAGCCGAAATCATGAAGTCGTACGGCTTGTTCGTTGCACCCAGTGCTGCCGAGCTTGGCGAGACGGCCGCGAGGGCCATGGCGAGCAAGAAGAGTCGCGCTGCCGCGGCGTAGCATCTCGCGCACATCCGGATGATGTACGAGGCAAGCCGACGCGTCGGCTTGCTTTTTTCCGTATCGTTCGCTTGGCAGGCTGTTGAAAAACGTAGTAAGCGTAGGTCAAGGTGCGCAAGCCCCCTGACAAAAGATTGTGCACCGATGCGGTCAGGGAGCCTTCGGCACCCTGAGCTACGGATTGTCCCAGACTTATGACTTTATTTACAAACACCTCACTTGGCAATGCTTCGCTTCTGATGAGTGACCTCCCCGATAGCCGCATCGATATTCCGGAATCGGCCGATCTGCTGTTTACCTTGCTGACCGATGTGGTACGCCGCCATCAGCCCGATATCGAAGCGGCGCTGAAAGGCGGCGGGCCGAGCAGCGACTTCAGCGCGGCCGCCCCCGAAGCTCTTGCGCGCACCTTGCAGGCGCAAGGCATCTGGTTACAGTTGCTGAGCCTCTCCGAACAACGCGCTGCCATGAGGCAACGGCGCGAAATCGAACGCGAGCGCGGTTACGATCATGTGCGTGGAACGTTTGCGAATGTCATTGCCGGCGCGCGCAAAGCCGGCATCTCCGCCGATGAGCTGCGCGCGTTACTGCCCGCCCTGCGCGTTCGTCCGGTCATCACGGCTCATCCGACCGAAGCCAAACGCGTCACGGTGCTGGAAAAGCATCGCAAGATTTATCTGCAACTTCTCGAGCTCGAATCGCCGCGCTGGACCGAACGCGAACGTAAAGCGCTGATCGACGCCGTGCGTAACGAGATCGAACTGCTCTGGCTGACCGGCGAATTGCGTCTGGCAAAACCGACCGTCGCACAGGAAGTCGCCAGCGGTTTGTATTTCTTCAGGGAAAACCTGTTCGACGCCACGCCGGAACTGCTCGACAAGCTCGAGCGCGCGTTACAGCAAAACTACCCGGGTGAACGCTTCGACATCCCGCCGTTTTTCCAGTATGGCGCGTGGATCGGCGGCGATCGCGACGGCAATCCGTTCGTGACCAACGAAGTAACGCGCGGCGCATTGGCGCAAAATCGACTGGCAAGCCTGCGGCGTTATGGCGAGCGCCTCGCGGAAATCGCCCGGATGCTGTCGATTACCGAAAATGCCGCGCGCATATCTGTGGAATTCCGCGACAGACTGGCGCAGGCATTGGCGGAAGCCAGAGATGGCGATGGTATCGTCAGCCGCAATCCCGGCGAGCTTTTTCGCCAGTTTCTCGTTTGCATGTCGAACAAGCTCGATGCCACGCTCGAGAGCAATCCCGCGCAAGCGCCCGCGAAGGCTCGCTATGGCACAGCCGACGAATTTATCGCCGACCTCGCATCTCTCGAGCAAGGGCTCGCCGAAAGCACGCGCACAGATTTGGCGCGCGCGCTGGTTCTTCCGCTGCGGCGCGAAGTGCAGACGTTCCGCTTCAGCACTGTGCGGCTCGACTTGCGCGAAAATTCCACTCGCACCAATCAGGCGCTCGCGGCACTTTGGCGGAGCAGAAACGGCATGTCGGAACCTGCCGCCGCGGACAGCCAGGAATGGAAAAACTGGCTGCTCGACGAACTCGCGCGGCCGTTGACGGCTGCCGACAAGGCGCCTGATTTGCCCGCGACGGAGGCGGAAACGCTGGGCATGTTCCGGCTTGCCGCCGAACTCAGAGAAAGCGTCGACCGCGAAGCTTTCGGCAGCTTCATTCTCAGCATGACCAGTTCTCCGGCTGATATTCTCGGCGTGTACGTGCTGGCCAAGATTGCGGGATTGTTCGCCGATACTGCCGGCATCGAGCGCTGTGTGCTGCCTATCGTCCCGCTGTTCGAAACCATCGGTGATCTGCGCAGCGCGCCGGCGATCATGCGCGAACTTCTGGGCGTGCCGGTCGTGCGGCGCAGCGTCAACGCGCAAGGCGGCGTACACGAAGTGATGATCGGCTATTCCGATTCGAACAAGGACGGCGGTTTCCTGACTTCAAACTGGGAGCTGTCGAAAGCGCAGATCAAGTTGACGCGCCTCGGTGCCGACATTGGGGTGCCGATCTCGTTTTTCCATGGCCGCGGTGGATCGGTCGGGCGTGGCGGCGCACCCACCGGGCGCGCGATCGCAGCTCAGCCGGCCGGTTCGGTTCATGGACGCTTTCGGGTCACCGAGCAAGGCGAGGTCGTCTCGTTCAAATACGCAAACCGCGGTACGGCCGCCTATCAGATCGAGTTGCTGGCGGCCAGCATCGTCGAACACACTTTGATATCCGAGCGTGAACAGGAGCTGGCGCCGACCGCCGAATTCGACGAAGCCATGGAAGCGCTTTCCGGCGCCGCGCACGCTGCTTACCGCAAGTTCACGCAGCATCCCGATCTTCTTGCCTATTTCCAGGCGGCGAGCCCGCTTGAGGAAATTGGCTTGCTCAACATCGGTTCGCGCCCGGCGCGGCGCTTCGGCGCCAAAAGTCTGGCCGATTTGCGCGCCATCCCATGGGTCTTCGCGTGGGCGCAAAATCGCCATCTGATCCCCGGCTGGTACGGCGTCGGCAGCGGCATCCAGGCTTTCCTTGCGGTGCGCGGCGAGCGCGGGCTTCTGTTGTTGCGGCGGATGTTCGAAGCATCGCGCCTGTTCCGGCTGGTCATCGACGAAGTCGAGAAGCAACTGCTGCAGATCGATCTTTCCATCGTGCGCGAATATGCAAGGCTGGTTGAAGACAGCAAGGTGCGCGACGAGTTTTTCGGCATGATCGAACGCGAATTCGCGCTGACCATCGAACAGATCCTGCTGATCACGGTCGCAGCGAAGATCGGCGAGCGCTTCCCATTATTCGGGGGCCGGTTGGCTCGCCGCCTGAAGACCATGAATCAGGTCAATTACGAACAGGTCGAATTGCTGCGCCGCTTCCGCGCGGAAACGGATGAAAAAAAGAAGGCCGACTACCAGGCCGCGCTGCTGCTGTCGATCAACTGCATCGCAACCGGGGGCGGCGCTACCGGGTAATTCATGCATGCGGCCGCGCTGTTGTTCGGGCAGACCAAAGCACTTTTAAGCCAAGGATAAACCGGATCGCTTCGCATGCGCTCGCAATGACACTCTCATTGCGAGGAGGCACAGCCGACGCGGCAATCTCCAACCGTCAGGTTTTGCTTCGGAAGTAAAAAAGCGGCAAGGAACGAGTCTGGCGTGCTCCTTGCCGTTTTTCTTTATCTTGGGGCAGCTTGATGTAGCTGCCCAATATCTTTTCGTCGTGCGTGTGTCGTCGTGCGTGTGGCGTCTATTCACATCAGGTGCTGCGGCTTGCCGCTGACCCACGCCTCAACGTTGTCGATCAACTGCTCGGCCAGAAACTGCATGGCGCCATCAGATGCCCAGGCCACGTGCGGCGTCAGGATGAAATTCGGGTGGCGAAGATCAAGCAGCGGATTGCCTTCCTTTGGCGGCTCTTTGGTCAGCACGTCGAAGCCCGCGCCGGCGATCAGACCTTCTTTCAGCGCTTTGACCAGCGCCAGTTCATCGACCAGACCACCGCGCGCCGTGTTAATCAGGATCGCGCTGCGTTTCATTTTGCGAAACTGCGCGTCGCCGATCAGATTTCGTGTCGAAGCCAGGAGCGGCATATGCAAGGAAATTACATCGCTCCGCGCCAGCACTTCGTCGAGCGGCGTGAACTCGACATCTGGCGCCTTCGGCGGTTCGTGGTCGGCAAACAGCACGTTCATGCCGAACCCGCGCGCGACTTTCGCGGTCCCTTGCCCCAACTGACCCTCACCGATAACGCCGAGCGTGCTGCCGAACAAATCGCCGATCGGATGGGTGAACAGGCAGAACTGATCCGACTGCTGCCACAAACCCTTCTGCACGTCCTGCTGATACGCGAGCAGATTGCGGCGCAGCGCGAGTATCATCGAAAACGCGTGCTCGGGAACGGTATGCACCGCGTAGTTGCGGATGTTGGCGACCGCGATGCCATTCTTTTTGCAGTATTCGAGATCGACGTTGTCGGTCCCGGTGGCCGCGACTGCAATCATTTTCAACTTGGGCAACTTCGCCAGCGTAATGCCGCGCATAGGCACTTTGTTGACGAGCGCGATAGTCGCATCGCTTAGCCTTGCCAACACTTCATCGGCAGTGGTTTTTTCATGCTCTTCCCAGCGATGGTCGAACGTCGGACGACGCACATTCGCCTTGACCGAGGCGCGATCGAGAAAAACGACGTGATGTTGCGCCATATCCGCCCGCTCAGGTGATGCTGCCAGTGGAATGCGAGGCGTACTCAACTTCCTTGCGGCTGACTTTTTTCTTGGGCACCGGATCCGTGCTGCGGTAGAACTGCGCGGCCGCGCCAACGCCGCTGCCGAGCTTGACCTTGATGCCAACATCGGCCATTGCCATCTCTGAGCCGGCAATTGCGCCGAGCACCATCAGTTCGTTCAGATCGCCGAGATGGCCGATGCGGAACAACTTGCCGGCGACTTTCGACAGCCCGGCGCCGAGCGCAAGATTGTAACGGCGGAAAGCGACATCGATCACATGCGCCCCATTGATGCCTTCGGGCACCATGATTGCGCTGACCGTATCCGAATACCATTTCGGCTCTTTTGCGCACAGTTTCAGGCCCCACGCCTCGACTGCGGCGCGCACACCACCGGCGAGACGATGATGGCGTGCGAAAATTTCTTCCAAGCCCTCCTCGAAAATCACGTCCAGCGATTCGCGCAGCCCGTACAGCAACGGCAGCGACGGGGTGTACGGGAAGTAGCCGGTCGCATTGGCCTTGATCATGTCGCCGAAATCGAAGAACACGCGGCGGCATTTGGCTTGCCCTTGCGCCGCAAGCGCTTTTGGGTTGGCGCAAACGATGCCGAGACCGGCCGGCAGCATGAGCCCTTTCTGTGAGCCGGCAACCGCGCAGTCGACGCGCCATTCGTCCATGCGGAAATCCAGGCTGCCGATCGAGCTGACGCCGTCGACGTACAGCATGGCCGGGTGCTTGGCGTTATCCATGGCGCGACGGACGGCAGCGATGTCGCTGGTAACACCGGTGGCGGTCTCGTTATGGACAACCATCACCCCCTTGATCTTGTGCTCTTTGTCGGCCTTCAAAACCTGCTCGATGCGATCCGGCGGAGCGCCTTCGCCCCATTCCACGTCGAGCACTTCGACGTCGAGGCCGATACGTTGCGCGAGGTCGATCCACAGGTGGCTGAATTGGCCAAAACGCGGCGAGAGCACTTTATCGCCGGGCGACAAGGTGTTGGTCAATGCTGCTTCCCAGCCGCCGGTGCCGGTCGCCGGGAAAATGAACGCCTGGCCGCTTTGCGTTTTGAAGACTTTTTTCAGGTCCTCGAACAACGACATGGTCAATTCCGGAAACTTCGAGGAACGATGGTCTTCCATCGCAACGAGCATCGCACGCATGACGCGATCCGGCATATTGGTCGGACCGGGAACAAACAGAAAATTGCGGCCTGGCATAGGAAGTCTCCTGATTGATGAGGCGTCGGCCGACGCCGTGATTCAGCGAATGGTCGTCACGCTCACGCGTAGACCGGGAATTTCTTGCACATCGCCTGGACGTCGGTGGCCACGCGCTTCAACGCCGCATCGTCCTCGGGGGCGTCGAATACGTCGGCGATCAGATTCGCCAACTGCTCGGCCTCGATTTCGCCGAAGCCGCGTGTCGTCATTGCCGGCGAGCCGATGCGAATACCGCTGGTCACAAACGGCTTTTCCGGATCGTTCGGAATCGCGTTCTTGTTGACCGTGATGTGGGCGCGACCGAGTGCCGCTTCGGCCGCCTTGCCGGTAATTTTCTTGGGGCGCAGATCGACCAGAAACACATGCGATTCGGTGCGGCCGGAAACGATGCGCAGGCCGCGCTCCTGAAGCACTTTGGCGAGCACACGCGCGTTGGCCAGCACCATTTCCTGGTACTGCTTGAACTCGCGCGTTCCCGCTTCCTTGAAAGCGACCGCCTTGGCGGCAATCACGTGCATCAATGGGCCGCCCTGAATACCCGGGAAAATCGTCGAGTTCAGCGCTTTTTCGTGTTCGGGCTTGGCCATGATGATGCCGCCGCGCGGGCCGCGCAGGGTTTTGTGGGTGGTACTGGTCACGAAATCGGCGATTCCGATCGGGCTCGGGTAGACCCCGGCCGCCACCAGTCCGGCATAGTGCGCCATGTCCACGAACAAATACGCGTGGACGCTTTGTGCGATTTCCTGAAACCGCTTCCAGTCCATGACAAGTGAGTAGGCCGACGCGCCGGCCACGATCATTTTCGGCTTGTGCTGTTGAGCGAGACGTTCGACTTCGTCGTAATCGATCTCTTCGGTATCGGGGTGCAAGCCATAGCTTGCGGCCTTGTATATCTTGCCGCTGAAATTAACCGAAGCGCCGTGGGTCAAATGGCCACCGTGCGCGAGCGACATGCCGAGAATGGTATCGCCCGGTTTCAGCACTGAGAAATAGACTGCCTGGTTTGCCTGCGAACCCGAGTGTGGTTGCACGTTCGCGTAATCGGCATTGAATAGCGCTTTCAGGCGATCGATCGCGATTTGTTCAACGATATCGACATACTCGCAGCCACCATAATACCGCTTACCCGGATAGCCCTCGGCGTACTTATTGGTTAACACCGAGCCCTGCGCTTTCAGCACGTTCTGACTGACGTAATTTTCGGATGCGATGAGCTCTACATGGTCTTCCTGGCGGCGATTTTCCTGCTGCATCGCCTGCCAAAGGTCGCTGTCGGCTTCCTGCAAATTCGGTGAGGGAAACATGGGGTTCTCGTTGTATGTGGAGGGGCAAAGGGGGCAGACTCAATCGTGAGATCATATTTCACGACATAAAATCGAGCCAGTCAGAGTTTCTTATGGTGATTATAACCGCTATTTATCCGCGTCCGGGACCAGATCAACTTGAACGCCGCGGTCGTAGATCAATTCCCGATCGGCGACCCGCACCAGCGGATTCAATCGGTGCGGCTGGGACTTGTCCAGCGCGATTAGATGAATAACAGACAGGCCGCGAACAATCAAGTAATCCGCGATCAAATAGCGATGACATTGCCAGGGCATGCGCTCCGCGCACATCAAGGCGAGCGGCGCATGTTTTGCCGATGTAACCAGATCGTCGATGGTCGTGGCAAAGCCCGGCGATGCCATATGGTCTGCATAAGCGCTGAAGCTGAGATTGTTCAGGCCGGTGTTCATCGACTCCCGGCCCGGTTTGCGCAAGCCGCCGAGTTCTTTCCCTTGCCACGCGTATTCTATGCCGTTCTCGGCAAGCGCTTTACTGAGGGGTTCGCGCGAAAAATGCGGGTGGCGGCGCGACATCGGGTAAGCGCGAACATCGACCAGCAAGCGGATCGGAGCAATTAGCGCGATAAATTCTTGCAGCGAGCGATTGCCATGGCCGACCGAGTAAATGGTAACAGGCATGCGTTATTCCGCCCTCGAATTAGGGCCCTGGTCCCGAGAATCAAGTCAAAAGAAAAAACCGGGGTGGCCCCGGCTTGACTGTGACCCATTTAAAACGAAACGGCCGCAAGCTTCACACTTCGCCCTTTGCCTTTGGCTTGCTCTCGCTGTCCTCGATCTGCTCAGGCCGATCCATCAACTCGATCAGCGCCATTTGCGCATTGTCGCCTTGACGCATTCCGAACTTCAAAATACGCAGATATCCGCCATTTCTCGCGGCGTAACGCGGGCCAAGTTCATCGAACAGCTTGACAACCATGTCGCGGTCGCGCATCCGATTGAACGCCAGCCGCCGATTAGCCAAACTGGGTTTTTTTCCCAGGGTAATGAGGGGCTCGGCGACCCGCCGCAACTCTTTTGCCTTGGGTAAAGTCGTCTTGATCACTTCATGGCGCAGCAGCGAATTCGCCATATTGCGTAGCATTGCCAAACGGTGGCTGCTGGTGCGATTTAATTTACGAAGTCCCAGTCGGTGGCGCATTGCAGTCTCCTAGACTGGCCGTTCCATACCCGCGGGCGGCCAATTTTCCAGCCGCATGCCTAACGTCAAACCGCGCGACGCGAGCACTTCCTTGATCTCATTCAGCGATTTGCGGCCGAGATTCGGTGTTTTCAGCAATTCGTTCTCGCTGCGCTGTATCAGATCGCCGATGTAGTAGATGTTTTCGGCCTTCAGGCAATTCGCGGAGCGCACCGTCAACTCGAGGTCATCGACCGGACGCAGCAGAATCGGATCGACCTGCGGCGCCTTGGGCTGCTCGATCAGTGTCGGTGTTCCCTTCAAATCGGCAAATACGGATAACTGCTCGACCAGCACGCGGGCAGCGTAGCGGATCGCCTCTTCCGGCTCGATAACGCCATTGGTTTCGATATCCATTACTAGCTTGTCGAGATCCGTGCGCTGCTCCACCCTCGCACTCTCAACCGCGTAGCTGACGCGGCGCACCGGGCTGAACGACGCATCCAGAACGATGTTGCCGATGCTGCGCGTCTCCTCGCCAAGCACACGCGAGGTGCCCGGAAGATAGCCGCGGCCGTGTTCGACCTTGATTTCCATGTCGAGCTTGCCGCCTGCGGTGAGATGGGCGATCACGTGGTCCGGATTGACAATCTCGACATCATGGCCGGCCTGAATATCGCTGGCAGTCACGACGCCTTCACCCTGCTTTTTGAGGGCAAGAATGGCCTCGCTGCGATTGTGCAGCTTCAGAACGATGCCTTTCAGATTAAGCAGAATGTCGACGACGTCTTCCTGGACGCCGTCAAGCGTCGAATATTCATGCAGCACGCCGTTGATATTGACTTCGGTCGCGGCAAACCCAGGCATGGACGACAGCAGGATGCGACGCAAGGCATTGCCCAGGGTATGGCCGTAGCCGCGTTCGAACGGCTCCATCGTGACCTTTGCGTGCCGCGGCGAAAAGTTTTGCACATCGATAATACGCGGCTTCAGGAAACCACTGCTTTGCATGGCCTGCATCCTTTATTCCTAAAAAGACGTTGATCCGGCAGCGTACCGAGCACGTGCCGGATTCGATCAAAAACGGACGGACTTTACTTCGAATACAACTCGACGATCAACGACTCATTGATCGTGGCGGGCAGATCGGCGCGCTGCGGTTTGGCTTTGAACGTACCCTTCAGGTCGGCGCTGCTGACTTCCAGCCACTCCGGGATGCCTCGCTGCACGGCGGATTCGACCGCTGCCTTGATGCGCAATTGCGCCTTCGATTTCTCGGCAACTTCGACGACGTCTCCCGGACGAACCTGGTAAGACGGAATATTGACCCGCTTGCCGTTCACCAGAATACCGTTGTGGCGAACGATCTGGCGGGCCTCGGCGCGCGATGCGCCAAAACCCATTCGATACGAAACCGTGTCCAGACGGCTTTCAAGGATCTGCAGAAGATTTTCGCCGGTGATGCCGCGCGCGCGATCCGCATCCTCGTAATTGTTGCGAAACTGCCGTTCGAGCAAACCGTAAATACGGCGGACTTTCTGCTTTTCCCGCAGTTGCACCGCATAGCCGGACATCCGGGTATTCTTCTGACCGTGTTGGCCTGGCGCATAGGTCCGGCGCTCGACCGCGCACTTATCGGTAAAACATTTCTCGCCTTTCAGAAAAAGCTTCTCGCCTTCACGGCGGCATTTGCGACAGCTTGCATCGAGGTTCCTGGCCATATTTCCTGATCCGTGTATCTGAATTGGCCGGCCTAGATGCGGCGGCGTTTTGGCGGGCGACACCCGTTATGCGGAACCGGCGTCACATCCGAAATGCTGGTGATTTTGAAGCCCGCGGCATTTAATGCCCGGACCGCCGATTCGCGGCCTGGCCCCGGGCCCTTGATTCTGACCTCAAGATTTTTGACGCCGAATTCCTGCGCCACTTTTCCGGCATGCTCAGCTGCCACTTGGGCGGCGAAAGGCGTGCTCTTGCGCGAACCCTTGAAACCGCTGCTGCCTGAAGTCGCCCAGGACAGCGCGTTACCCTGCCGGTCGGTAATCGTTACGATCGTGTTATTGAACGAAGCGTGTATATAAGCGATGCCCTCAGCGACATTCTTTTTAACTTTTTTTCTGACCCGGGTAACAGGTTTGACCATTTATGTCCTATTCCTCACGTAATCTTGTTTACCGGATTTGCTACCGAGAATCTTGAGCAGCAAGGTTATTTTGCTGCGCGAACTGCTTTGCGCGGACCTTTGCGCGTGCGTGCGTTGGTGCGAGTGCGTTGACCGCGTACCGGCAGCCCGCGACGGTGGCGAAGGCCGCGATAACATCCGAGATCCATCAGGCGCTTGATGTTCATCGACACTTCGCGCCGCAAATCGCCTTCCACCGTGAGCTTGCCGACCAAGTCGCGTAGTTTATCCATATCCCCATCGGATAAATCCTTGATCTTCGCGGCTGAATTCACGCCAGCGACCGAACAGATCTGGCGCGCCCGGCTGCGGCCTATGCCGAAGATTGCCGTCAATGCGATCTCCGCGTGCTGGTGATTCGGAATGTTTACGCCTGCGATACGCGCCATAGAATGTCTCTAAAAACGGCCTGAAAAGCTAACCGGTGATTATAACCTAAGCAACCCCGTGTTGACACCGGCGCAAGGAGCAATAATGGATGCTAGCCTTGCCGCTGCTTGTGGCGGGGATTCGTGCAAATGACCCGGACGACGCGATTGCGCCGGATAATCTTGCACTTGCGGCAAATCTTCTTGACTGATGCCTGTACTCTCATGACTCGCTCCTGTTTTGATTCCAGTCGCCCGCTATTTCGCGCGGAACACTATGCGCGCCCGGCTCAAATCGTATGGCGTCAACTCCACCGTAACCTTGTCGCCAGGCAATATGCGGATATAGTGCATACGCATTTTTCCGGAGATATGCCCGAGCACGACATGTCCGTTTTCAAGTTTGACGCGGAAGGTTGCGTTCGGCAGGGTTTCGAGTATCTCACCCTGCATCTGTATCGTGTCTTCCTTAGCCATTAACGGGACACCCGCGTCGACGTAACCAATGGTTCATCAACGCGTCGGGAAGGCGCCGCCCTTGAAGCTCGCTTTTTTCAGCAGACTCTCATACTGGTGGGACATGATGTAGGCCTGCACCTGCGCCATGAAGTCCATGGTTACGACGACGATGATCAGCAAACTGGTTCCGCCGAAATAAAACGGTACGTTGTATTTGACGATCAAAAACTCGGGTAGCAGGCACACGAACGTTATGTAAATTGCGCCCGCGAGCGTCAGCCTGAGCATGATGCGCTCGATGTAACGCGCGGTTTGCTCGCCCGGCCGTATGCCCGGAACGAAAGCGCCGCTCTTTTTAAGATTCTCGGCGGTATCTTTCGGATTGAACACGAGCGCCGTGTAAAAAAAGCAGAAAAATATGATGGCGGCTGCGTACAGCATGACGTAGATAGGCTGCCCGGGGCTCAAGGTTCCGCCGATATCCCTGAGCCACGTCATGTTTTCACTGGAGCCGAACCAGCCCGCCAGCGTCGCTGGAAACAAAATGATGCTCGATGCGAATATCGGCGGAATAACGCCGGACATGTTCAGCTTCAGCGGTAGATGCGAAGTCTGCCCGCCGAAAATCTTGCGCCCGACTTGGCGCTTCGCATAATTGACTTGTATTTTTCGTTGCCCGCGCTCGACAAAAACGACAAATGCCGTCACCAGCGCAGCCCCTACGAACAAGGCGATTACCAGCGGAATCGAAAACGCGCCGGTACGCGCCAATTCCAGAGTCCCGCCTATCGCCTGCGGCAAACCCGCAGCGATGCCCGCGAATATGATCAACGAAATGCCGTTGCCGATACCGCGCTCAGTGATCTGTTCGCCCAGCCACATCAGGAACATCGTTCCCGTCACCAGCGTCAGCATGGTGACCAGCCGGAATGCGATACCCGGATCGAGCACCAGTCCGCGCTGCGATTCAAGGGCAACAGCAATACCGAAGCCCTGGAAAACCGCCAGCACGAGTGTGCCGTAGCGCGTGTACTGCGTAATTTTACGTCGGCCCGCTTCGCCTTCTTTTTTCAGCTGCTCGAGCTGCGGCGAAACCACGGTCATCAACTGCATGATGATGGATGCGGAAATATACGGCATGATGCCGAGCGCGAAAATCGTGAAGCGGGACAGCGCGCCTCCGGAAAACATGTTGAACATGTCGAGGATGCCGCCCTGCTGGCTTTTGAACAGCTCCGCGAGTTGCACCGGATCGATCCCGGGCACGGGGATATGCGCGCCGATGCGATAAACGACGAGTGCGCCAAGCAAAAACAGCAATCGTTGTTTCAGATCGCCTAATTTGCCCGACATGCCCAGAACGGAAGAGTTGGCTGCCATGCTTACGCTTCCGCTGTATCGCCTGGCGCCGTATCGCCTGGCGCCGTATCGCCTGGCGCTTCTGCGATCGATCCGCCCGCGGCTTCGATCGCAGCGCGTGCGCCTTTCGTCACGAGCAAGCCCTGCAGTTTCACCGCCTTGCTGATTTTGCCGGACAGCATAACCTTGCCGGCAAGCGCCGACGCGGGAACAATACCGGCCTGCTTCAAGGCATGGATATCGATGGTGTCGAGCGGCAACTTCATCAGATCCGATAGCCTCACCTCGGCAGTACGCGTACGCGTCAACGAGACGAAACCGCGTTTTGGCAAGCGACGCTGCAACGGCATTTGTCCGCCCTCAAAGCCAACCTTATGAAAGCCGCCCGAACGCGATTTCTGACCCTTGTGTCCGCGCCCTGCGGTTTTGCCCAAGCCGCTGCCGATGCCGCGGCCGACGCGACGCCGTGGCCGCGCACTGCCGCCAGCCGGTTTCAGTTGGTTCAAGCGCATTCAGGCCTCTGCTTTAACGAGGTAACGAACCTTGTTGATCATGCCGCGCACTTCCGGCGTATCGGCTATTTCAACCGTATGGTTCAAGCGGCGCAGGCCCAAGCCGCGAACACAGGCACGATGCGACTCGATCGTCCCGATTACACTCTTGACCAAGGTGACTTTCACCGTTTTACTGGAACTCTTTTCCACGTCTAACCTGTTATCTCTTCTATTGTCTTACCGCGCTTGGCAGCGATATCGGACGGCGTGTTCATGGCGACAAGGCCATTCAGTGTCGCGCGAACAACGTTGTAGGGATTGGTCGAGCCGAGGCATTTCGCCAGAACATCGTGCATGCCCATGACTTCGAAAATCGCACGCATGGGACCGCCTGCGATGATCCCGGTTCCTTCCGACGCGGGCTGCATATAGACGCTGGCTGCGCCATGCCGGCCAATAACGGCATGGTGTAACGTGCCATTCTTCAGACTGACCTTGACCATTTTGCGGCGCGCTTCGTCCATCGCCTTCTGCACTGCTACAGGCACTTCACGCGCTTTGCCCTTGCCCATGCCGACGCCGCCATCGCCATCGCCGACGACTGTCAGCGCGGCGAAACCAAGAATGCGGCCGCCTTTCACGACTTTCGTAACGCGATTGATCGCGACCATTTTTTCGCGCAACCCGTCGCTGCGCTCTTCCTGCTGAAATTTTGCCATCGTCAGTCCTGGTAGTGGGCGTTAGAATTTCAGCCCGTGTTCGCGCGCGGCTTCCGCCAATGCCTTGACGCGGCCGTGATATTTGAAGCCGCCACGGTCGAAAGCGACCGACTCAACGCCCTTTTGCTTCGCGCGTTCGGCAATCCGTTTTCCGACTTCCGCGGCCGCCTCAATGCTGCCGCCTTTGGATGAGCGCATGTCGGCCTCGACGCTAGAAGCGCTTGCCAAAACATGTGCTGCTACACCATCTATCACTTGCGCGTAGATATGATTGTTTGAGCGGTATACAGAAAGCCGCAACGCCTTCAGTTCAGCGATGCGCGCGCGCGTTTTCGCTGCACGCCGCTGACGGCCGATAGCTTTGTTCATTTTCTAAGGTCCTTGCTGATCCGTATTACTTCTTCTTCGTTTCCTTCAACGCGACGACCTCGTCGGCGTAGCGGACGCCCTTGCCTTTATATGGCTCGGGTTTGCGGTAAGCGCGCACTTCGGCTGCAGTCTGGCCTACGCGCTGCTTGTCGATGCCCTTGATGATGATTTCGGTCTGGCTCGGCGTCTCGATCTTGATGCCATTCGGAACCTTATATGCGATGGGATGCGAGAAACCCAGACTCAAATTCAGCGTGTCGCCACTTGCCTGGGCGCGATAACCGACTCCGACCAGCGTCAATTTTTTAACGAAGCCCTCGGTCACACCGCGGACCATATTCGCGGTCAATGCGCGCAACGTGCCCGACATGGCGATTGCATGCAGGGATTCCTTGACGACCTTGAAGCGCAAGGTGTCGCCTTCGCGCTCGATCGCAACGTCGGGCCCCAGCGTTTGCTTGAGGACGCCGAGTGGTCCCTTCACCAAGATTTCCGATGCCGATGTCGTGACTTCCACCGCGGCTGGCACGGTTACCGGGTTGTTCGCAACTCTGGACATGTTTGATCTAAATCTCTATTAGGCGACGACGCACAATATCTCGCCGCCGATGTTCTGACTGCGCGCCATTCTATCGGTCATTACGCCCTTCGATGTTGAAACCACGGCGATGCCCAAACCGTTCATTACGCGCGGAATTTCCCCGGAAGTCTTGTAGATGCGAAGCCCTGGCCGGCTGATGCGTTCGATTTTTTCGATGACGGGCTGTCCGGCGTAGTACTTCAGCGCGATTTCGAGCGTCGGCTTGGCGCCATTTTCGCGAACCGCGAAATCCTCGATGTAGCCTTCTTCCTTCAAAACCTTCGCGATTGCGGATTTCAATCGGCTTGAAGGCATCGCTACCGATACTTTTTCCGCCTGCTGCGCGTTGCGGATGCGGGTCAACATATCGGCAATCGGGTCGCTCATACTCATTACGTTTCTCCTGCCTACCAGCTGGCCTTGATAACACCCGGGACTTCACCATTGAGCGCAAGCTCGCGCAATTTGTTGCGGCCGAGACCGAAGCGACGATAAACGCCGCGCGGCCGACCCGTCAGCGCGCAGCGATTGCGCAAGCGCACCGGGCTGCTGTTGCGCGGCAGGGTCTGCAACCTCAAACGCGCGGAATAGCGTTCCTCATCGGACAATTTTGCATTGTCGATCAGGGCGACCAACTCAGCTCGCCTGGCAGCGTATTTCTTTACGGTCGCGCGGCGTTTGTGCTCGCGATTGATCACTGCGGTTTTCGCCATCTAGGAAGCTCCAGACAAAGTGTGCGAACGTCGTTGATTACCAAATGGGCTCCCATGTCATCTCGCGATAGCTTCAATTTCTGAACGGGAACTTGAACGACGCGAGTAGCGCGCGCGCTTCTTCGTCATTCTTGGCGCTGGTTGTGATACTGATGTTCATGCCGCGCAAGGCGTCGATCTTGTCGTATTCGATTTCGGGAAAAATGATTTGCTCTTTGACGCCCATGTTGAAATTGCCACGTCCATCGAACGATTTGCCGGAAATCCCGCGGAAATCGCGGATGCGCGGAATGGCGACCGAGATGAGCCGATCAAGAAACTCGTACATCTGACTATGGCGCAGCGTGACCATGCAGCCGATCGGATAGCCGGTCCGAATCTTGAAGCCGGCAATCGACTTTTTCGATTTTGTGATCACCGGCTTCTGACCGGCGATCTTCTGCATATCGCCGACCGCGTTATCCAGAATCTTCTTGTCGGCGACGGCCTCGCCGACACCCATGTTGAGCGTGATTTTCTTGAGGCGAGGTACTTCCATGACGGACTTGTAACCGAACCGTTCGGTCAATTCCTTGACGACATTTTCCCGGTAGTAATTTTGCAGGCGCGACATTTCGATTCCTATACGTCTATGACTTCACCGTTGGAGCGGAACACGCGGACCCTGCGCCCATCCTCCAAAGTCTTGATGCCAACGCGGTCGGCTTTCTGGGTCGCCGGATTGTAGAGTGCGACATTCGATATGTGGATCGGCATTTCCTGATCGACGATGCCGGCCGTAACACCCTTCATCGGATTCGGCTTCTGATGCTTTTTGACCCGGTTCGCACCCTCGACCAGCACGCGTTCGGCTTCCGCCATCACGCGCAGTACCGTGCCGCGTTTGCCCTTGTCTTTGCCGGCGACGAGGATCACGTCATCGCCCTTTTTAATCTTGCGCATCGTTTTTCCTTCAGAGCACTTCAGGCGCGAGCGACACGATTTTCATAAAACGCTCGGTACGCAATTCGCGCGTTACCGGACCGAAAATCCGCGTGCCGATCGGTTCCAGCTTCGCATTCAGCAAAACCGCGGCGTTGCCGTCGAATTTGACCAGGGATCCGTCCGGACGGCGCACGCCTTTCGCGGTTCGTACAACCACGGCATGGTAAATCTCGCCTTTTTTGACCCGGCCGCGAGGCGCTGCATCCTTCACGCTGACCTTGATCACGTCGCCTATCCCGGCATAGCGCCGCTTCGACCCGCCCAACACTTTTATACACATTACGGAACGCGCGCCGGTGTTGTCGGCAACATCCAGGGTCGACTGCATCTGTATCATTTCAGAACCTCGTCACTTTACTTTCGGCACGCCTGTCGCTACCGCCACGCCACGCTGAAGAGGCGATTGCAGGACGATCGCGCGTGCAGGCTTTGCATCAGATCAGCCGCGCTTTTTCGATCAACTTCGCAACCCGCCATGTCTTTGTTTTCGCCAGCGGACGGCATTCTTCGATGACGACCAGGTCTCCTGGGTGGTAATCGTTGTTCTCGTCGTGCGCATGGTATTTCTTCGAGCGGTTGATAACCTTGCCGTATAGCGGATGCTTGACCGTCCGCTGGATTACGACCGTAACCGTCTTGTTCATTTTGTCGCTGACCACGCGGCCGGTCAAAATGCGGCCCTTAGCTGTCGTTTCGTTCATGCCTGCGCCTTTTGATGCATAACGGTACGGGTACGCGCGATATCGCGGCGAACCTTGCGCAACTCGCTATTTTTCGTCAGTTGTTGTGTCGCGATCTGCATGCGCAAGCTGAATTGCGCCTTGAGCAGCGCGGTCAGCTCGTTTTGCAATTCGGCGTCACTTTTCGATCTTAAATCACTGGCCTTCATCATTACCCCGCCTCATCACCCTATTTGTCTGACGACGAAGGTCGTCTGTATCGGCAGCTTGGCGGCTGCAAGGCGAAATGCGGCGCGCGCGAGCGTTTCGTCGACACCGTCCATCTCATACAGGACTTTGCCCGGCTGAATTTCGGCAACGTAGTATTCCGGATTGCCTTTGCCATTGCCCATGCGAACTTCGGCTGGTTTCTGCGAAATCGGCTTGTCCGGAAAAATGCGTATCCATATCCGCCCGCCCCGCTTGATATGGCGTGTCATCGCCCGCCGTGCAGCTTCGATCTGACGCGCCGTCAAGCGTCCACGCCCGATCGCTTTCAGACCGAATTCGCCGAAACTGACCTTGTTGCCGCGCGTGGCAATGCCGGTGTTGCGGCCCTTTTGCTCCTTCCGGTATTTTCTTCTAGCTGGTTGCAGCATGCTTCACTCCAGAACGGCGCGGCTTTCTTTCCGGTTCGGGCGCCGCAATGGCCGGCTGTTCGTTCTTGCCCAGCACTTCGCCGCGGAAAACCCAGACCTTGATGCCGATTACGCCATAAGTCGTCTTGGCTTCGGCCGTGCCGTAGTCGATCTCGGCGCGCAGCGTATGCAGCGGCACGCGGCCTTCGCGATACCACTCCCTGCGGGCGATCTCGATGCCATTCAGCCGGCCCGCGCTCATGATCTTGATGCCTTGCGCGCCGAGCCGCATGGCGTTGGTCATCGCGCGCTTCATAGCACGACGGAACATGATGCGCTTTTCGAGCTGGGCGGCGATATTGTCCGCTATCAACTGCGCATCGACTTCCGGCTTTCTGATTTCTTCGATATTGATATGAACCGGAACGCCCATCAGTTTCTGCAGTTGCTGTTTCAAGGACTCGATGTCCTCGCCTTTCTTGCCTATGACCACACCTGGCCGCGCGCTGTATATCGTGATGCGGGCGTTTTTCGCCGGCCTTTCAATCACCACCTTGCCGACCGCGGCATGCGCCAGTTTCTTTTTCAGAAACTCGCGGACTTTGATATCTTCATTGAGCATACCCGCGAAATGCCTGCTGTTCGCGTACCACTTCGAAGTCCAGTTGCGTAGTACCGACAAGCGAAAACCGGTTGGATTGATCTTTTGTCCCATGTCTTAATCTCCAACCGTCACAAAAATATGGCAGGTCGGCTTGACGATGCGATTGCCGCGGCCTTTGGCGCGAGCGGTCGAGCGCTTCATCACCGGCCCGCGTTCGACAGAGATGGTCGAGACCCTGAGATCGTCGATATCGGCGCCGTCGTTGTGTTCGGCGTTGGCAATCGCCGATTCAAGCACCTTGCGTATGATGACGGCGCCTTTTTTCGGACTGAAAGCCAGAACATTCAGGGCGCGGTCGACTGGCAGCCCGCGCACCTGATCGGCGACCAGCCGCCCTTTCTGCGCCGAAAGCCGCACGCCGCGTAAAATTGCTGATGTCTTAATCATGAGTTTCGATCCAGGGGCTGGAGCCATTCGCGATTATTTTTTTACCGAGGCTTTTCTATCGGCCGAATGCCCTTTGAATGTTCGCGTATGCGAAAACTCGCCGAGTTTGTGACCAACCATGTTCTCGGAAATGTACACCGGGATGTGCTGCCTGCCATTGTGTACGGCGATGGTCAGGCCGACGAAATCCGGCATGACCGTCGAGCGCCGCGACCAGGTCTTGATCGGCCGCTTGTCATTGCCGGCTCTCGCCGTTTCGACTTTCTGTATCAGATGGCCGTCGGCAAACGGACCTTTTTTTACTGAACGTGGCATATCGGCTCTCTGTCTGAATCGCTAGTCGTGGCGACTGCTTCAACTTGCATAGCGACGGCGCACGATCATATTGCGGGTGCGCTTGTTGCGGCGGGTACGGTAGCCCTTCGCAGGCGTACCCCACGGGCTGCACGGATCGCGTCCAGCCGCAGTTTTGCCCTCACCGCCGCCATGCGGATGATCGACCGGATTCATGGCGACGCCGCGGACTGTCGGCCGTATGC
>JACDAM010000034.1 GCA_013695435.1 Burkholderiales bacterium
GGGCAACGCGGGGCATGATTTAGGTGTGAGCAGGCCCTAACCTTGACCGGAAGTCGTCTGGTTGATAACATTGCGGTTCAAATCTGGCGCGGGGTGGAGCAGTCTGGCAGCTCGTCGGGCTCATAACCCGAAGGTCATAGGTTCAAATCCTATCCCCGCAACCCACGATAGAAATCAAAGCGGCTAGTGCTGAACCTAGCCGTTTTTTTTGTGCCTCGTTTTCGTACAACGTCTATGCTGTATAAACTTCTCGCCTTGTTTCCCCTGCCTGTCCTGTATCTGGGCGCCAACGCCGTTTATTTCATCGTCTTTCGGGTGTTGGGCTTTCGCAAAGCGCTAGTCCTCGACAACTTGCGCAATTCTTTTCCCGAAAAATCGGAAGCCGAACTGCACGCTATCGCCCGTCAATGCTATCGGAATTATTCCGAAGTCCTCGCCGAACTGATAAAGGGCGGCCGCATCCGCGAAGCGGAACTGCGGCGGCGAGTCATCATTGAGCATATCGAGCTGGCACAGGATTATTATGAAGCGGGACGATCGATCGTGTTGCTCGCCTCCCATCACTGCAACTGGGAATGGCTGCTGCTTGCGAGTTGTCTGAAGCTGCCGTTTCAGGTCGATGCGGTTTATCGCGAACTGAAAAACGACAGCATTGACAGTCACATGCTCGCTGTGCGTAGCCGTTTCGGCGGCAACCCGATCAGTACCCGGGATTTCGTGCTTGAGGTCATGCGCAGAAAAAACGCTTCAACCGCATTTGCCCTGGTCGCGGATCAAACCCCTGGCGTCGACGATGAGAAGTGCTGGCTTCGTTTTCTGAATCAGGACACGGCTTTTTTCGTCGGCCCGCAACGCATCGCCCACATCACCCAGGCGCCAGTTTTTTTTGTCGGCATGGAGCGCTTGCGGCGGGGTTATTACCGCGCATCGTTGCAGCTTCTGGCGGAGCCGCCGTATGCCGGCGACGATCTGCAGGTCATGCAGAGTTACGCTGTCGCAGCCGAGGAACAGATACGGAAATCCCCGGCGGACTGGCTATGGCTGTATCGCAAATGGAAGTACAAAAAGCCTTTGTACAATTGATTTCGTCTCTCTGGCACGATCTCTGCACGACATGTTCCGCTGCCTCAGGGATCGCCCGCAGCGCCGTGAAATCGAGCGCTTGTGTTGCTTGATTTGATAGCGAGGCTTCCGCTTCGCGTCCTCTACGGGCTGACCCCCGCGATTTATTTCGGGCTTTATCGGATCTGGGGATTTCGCGCGGAAATCGTGCGGGAGAATCTGAAAAACTCGTTTCCGGACAAGAGCGATGCGGAGCGCTGCCGCATCGCGCGCGACTTCTACCGGAATGCCTCCGAGGTTCTGGTCGAGGCAATCAAGGCGCGCACCATGAGCCGGCAGGAAATCGTGCGCCGCGTGGCCATCGTCAATCTGGAAATCATGCAGGCCTGCGCCGATCGCGGACAGTCCGTGATACTGATGGCCGCGCACCAGTGCAACTGGGAATGGCTGCTTCTGGCAAGCAGCATTTCGTTTCGCCATGGCATCGATGCGGTTTACAAGCCGCTGCACGACAATCGCGTCGAGTCTTTCATGCTGACAACCCGGGCCCGCTTCGGCGCGCGTCCGATTCCGGTCAAGGAATTTTTTTCCGAGATTATCAAGCGCAAGGGAGTGCCGCGCTGCTACGCTATGGTTGCCGACCAGACACCGCTGGCCGATGAAGAAAAATACTGGACGCGCTTTCTGAATCAGGATTCGGCTTTCTTCGTGGGCGCCGACAAGATCGCGGCGATCACCGGTGCCCCGGTCGTTTTCGTTGCAATGCGCCGCCTGCGTCGCGGCTTTTATGAAGTTGCGCTGAAACTGATCGCGGAGCCGCCGTACGCCAGCGACGCCAGCAAGGTGATAGAACGGTACGTCGCGGAAGTCGAGCGCCAGATCCAGACGTACCCCGCCGACTGGTTATGGCTGCACCGGAAGTGGAAATATAAAAAGCCACTGTATGCCTGACCGGCGCGGATGCCGGATTAGCTGACGATTGGGTGCGGCTTCAGCCTGACTTCGAGCTTATCTTCCAGGTAGGCAGCCAGCTCGGCGATGGTCGGGTAGTCGAAAAAATCCGTGATTTCGAGTTTGCCCGGCCAGTGCTTCTCGATCTGCTCGTAGATTTGCGCGAGCGCCAGCGAACTGGTGCCGAGTTCGAAGATGTTGTCGTGCAGCCCGATTTTTTTCCCTGCAATTGTGTTTATGCAAATCTCGTGCAGCATCGTCTGTACGGCGGTCTGGTCGCCTGCCTGCCGTGAATCCTGGCGCTCCAGCGACTGCAGCCTGGCGAACGTTTCGCCGAACTCGCCGTTCGCAAAACTTTCTGCAAGCAGATAGCGTTGAATCTTGCCGCTCGTCGTCTTCGGAATGCGCCTGACCGGAATGACCTTCGAGATCGAAAGACCAGCATGTTCCGTGATATTTTTTCTGACCGATTTCGCGACTGGCAGGAATTGCTCGAGCTCATCCCGGAATAACACGAATACCAGAATCTCGTCGGAGCCTGCCTGATCGTTGCGGATGCCGCAAACGGCTGCCTTGCCCAGTTCGATGCCCGCTGTTTTGCCAAGCAGCGCTTCCAGATCGTGCGGGAAATAATTCTGGCCGTTGACGAAGATGATTTCCTTGGCACGCCCAGTGACGGTCAGCTCCCTGTCCGCAACGAAGCCGATATCCCCGGTATCCAGCCATTCACCGGCGAACGCCGCCTGCGTAGCGCCGCTATCGTTGTAATAGCCGCTGGTTACGTTGCCGCCGGCGATCTGAATTCGACCGATTACAGAATCGGGTAGCGCGATTCCATCGTTGTCGGCGATGCGGACAACGCAATCCTTGACGGGCGAGCCCACACAGACAAAGCTGATCCCGTTTTTGTCCGCGGCAGGGAGAGGCTGCACCGCATCACCCACTTTCATCGCGTCGCGGGCGACAGTAATCGTCCTGTATTCGGCCCCGGCTTCAGGGAAAGTGACAGCCAGGCTTGCCTCGGCGAGGCCATAAACCGGATACATCGCGTTACGCCGCAGGCCGAATTGCGCGGTCGTGCGCAGAAAATCTTCGCAGAGAGCGACGGAGATCGGCTCGGCGCCGTTGAACAGCGTGCGAACGTGCGCAAGATCGAACCGCGCCTTGCGAGGTTCGAACGCTTTCAAAAAATGTTTGTAGCCAAAATTCGGCGAGCACAAGACGTTGGCTTTCTTGTCGGATGCTTTTTGCAGCCACAATTGCGGACGCCGAATGAAGACTTCGGTCGGCATGATGTAGTGCTGTGCGGAGGCCAAAAGCGGCGTCAGGTGAAAACCGATAAGGCCCATGTCGTGCGTCAGCGGCATCCACGACAGCGTCCTGTCGGATTCGGATAACGCGATGCGCTCGATGATCGCGTAAATGTTGGTAAGAAGATTGCGATGGGTGAGCGCGACGCCTTTCGGTTCGCTGGTCGAGCCGGACGAGAACTGGATGAATGCGAGATCATCGGGTTGTGTCTTGTGCATTTCGCCATCGCGGGACAGTTCTTCGATCCTGTCCAGCAGCAGCGTCTTGCCGGCGATTGAACTGAGCTCTGCCCCGAGTTCGTTTGCTTCCGCGAAGGCGGAAAGTCTGTCCGCGTTTTTTTTATCCGTGCATAGGAGGGGATTGTTCAGCTTATTCAGAATGCGAAAAAATTTGAAGCGATGCTCATCTGAAAGGCCGGCGGCAACAGGGACTGGAATCAATTTGCCGAGCAGGCAAGCCCAGAATGCATCGATAAACTGTTCGTTGCTATTCAAAAGCAGAATGACCTCGTTCCCTGGAGCAGCGCCGCGTTGCTGCAAGTGGTAGAGCAACCCGAGTGCGCGGCGATAGATCGTGTCCAAGGTGACCACGCGCTCATTTTGCTCGCCCTCGATATAGGTGACACTTCGTTCTGGCGAACGGCGGGCGTTCAGCGCTTCGGGTAGGGTTGAATAATGCATCAGTGAGAATTTCTTGGAATGACGCGCATCCAGAGGTTGTTCCGCGTGCGCAGATTGACCTGCGCTTCAACCGCTATCGGCTGCCCGGGAACATAGCATAGACGAAAGCGGCGGGCGACCATTGCCACGTGAAGGGTCATCTCCGCGAGCGCAAACTGCTCGCCGATACACGCCCGCGGGCCCGCTGCGAACGGAATGCTTGCATAGCGATGGCTTTGCGGCGTATCGAAGCGCTCCGGCCTGAACGCGTCCAGTTCATTCCAGAGATCGGGATGCCGATGAACCAGGTAAGGCGAGATGAAAACATCGCTTCCGGCGGGCACCCTGTAATTCCCGATTCGATCTTCGCCGATTGCACGTCGCGTCAGCAGCCATCCGGGAGGATAGAGCCGAAGTGTTTCTGCGATGACCTGTCTCGTGTAGGTAAACCTGTTCAAGTCATCAAGTTGCAAATCGACCGGTAGTTCGGTGGCGTCGATTTCGTCATGCAGCGTCCGCTCGACCTCGGGGTGCTGTGATACCAGATACCACAGCCAGTTCAACGCGCTTGCGGTTGTTTCATGGCCGGCGACGATCAAGGTCATCGCTTCGTCGATCAGTTGCTTGTCGGTCATAGGCTCGCCGCTTTGTCTGTCGCGAGCTTGCATCATCAGCGCCAGAAGATCTTGTCGAGGAGACGAACACTCACGGCGCTGTTCTATCCATTGCTGCAGTTGTTTACCCAGACCGCGGAATTTGTAGGCGAATTGAAGGTTGCGTTCGGGTTCGTCGGTGAGGACGGAAAACGGATTCGCGCTGCCTGTCTCGAAGGCGCGTCCAATCTGGTCTCCGAAAAGAGCGTCCAGCACAATGCGCAGGGTAAGATTGCTGGTTTCCTCAGTGATATCGACAGACGTATTGGCAACCTGACTTTGCCGCCAACGATCGATCAGAGTCAGATTGCAATCCCGAATCGCTTCCAGCATCCCGCTCAACACGGTTTTGTGAAAAGCCGGCTGAACCAGCTTGCGTTGGCGCTGCCAGAAATCGCCTTCGCTCGCCATCAGGCCGTTGCCGAGCAGGATTTTGACCCGATCGATGCCCACGCCTTTCGTATAATTGCAGTGATTGGCGACCAGCACGTGTTTTACGTAATCCGGATTGCTGACCACGTAGACGGATTTGCCTTCCCTGGTGAGCAGGCAGAAAATGTCACCAAGCTGGTTGAAAAGCTCCAGGAGCCATTCCAACGTGCCGTCGGGGAAGCTTAAGTCAAGTTTTCGGGTCGCCGTTGGCGGCTGGTCAGTAAGGGGGAGTAGCACGAAGTGTAAGTCCAGCGGGCAACGCAAAATTTTAGAGGTTTTCATTGCAAAAGGCACAGTACTTTTGTAAAATGCGCATTCTTTGCGACACGCAAAGCGGTTCGGCCGGTCACGTCGTAGATGCTCGCAGTGAAACCCCAGCCCTTCGTTCTTTAACAAAATACAGTCGATAAGTGTGGGCGCTTGTCTTGGACGGCGCGATCCTCGCACGGGAAACCGTTAAAAGGATCGAGCCGGCTTCAAAGATGAAGTGCTCGCATTAGTTTTGGATTTCGATCACCGTCAAGGATGGTCGAGTCCGCAAGTCATGCGAGAGTTTTAAGATTAAACTGAAGAGTTTGATCCTGGCTCAGATTGAACGCTGGCGGCATGCTTTACACATGCAAGTCGAACGGCAGCACGGGGGCAACCCTGGTGGCGAGTGGCGAACGGGTGAGTAATACATAGGAACGTATCCTGAAATGGGGGATAGCTCGGCGAAAGCCGGATTAATACCGCATACGATCCACGGATGAAAGCAGGGGACCGCAAGGCCTTGCGTTTCTGGAGCGGCCTATGTCTGATTAGCTAGTTGGCGGGGTAAAAGCCCACCAAGGCGACGATCAGTAGCTGGTCTGAGAGGATGATCAGCCACACTGGGACTGAGACACGGCCCAGACTCCTACGGGAGGCAGCAGTGGGGAATTTTGGACAATGGGGGCAACCCTGATCCAGCCATGCCGCGTGAGTGAAGAAGGCCTTCGGGTTGTAAAGC
>JACDAM010000035.1 GCA_013695435.1 Burkholderiales bacterium
AGGGTTGCGCCTTCGAGCATGACAGTTCCTGCATAGCAGCGCGCCATCGAAAGGTTCGGCGCGTTCGGGCTCGGGTTGATCCAGGCGCGTTCGCCAATCGGCCAGCCGTAGCCGGGAGCGCGCGACGGCTGCCAGCCTTGCATCGTCACGATCTCGCATTCGACGTCGAGACGCAGCGTGCGGATGAACCAGCGCGCGAGTTCGCCGAGCGTCAGGCCGTGGCGCATGGGCATCGGCCCGGCGCCAACAAAGCTTTCCCAGCCTTCGCGCAGGATCAGGCCTTCGACCGGACGCCCGGCCGGATTCGGCCTATCGAGTATCCACACCGCCTTGCGCCGCTCGGCTGCCGCTTCGAGCACGTAGCGCAGGGTCGTGATGAACGTGTAGATGCGGCAGCCGAGGTCCTGCAAATCGACGAGCAGCACATCGAAACTGTCCATCATTGCGGCAGTCGGCCGCCGCACTTCGCCATACAGGCTGAACACCGGAATGCGGTGCAGCGGATCGTGGAAATCCGCGGATTCGATCATGTTGTCCTGCTTGTCGCCGCGCAGTCCGTGCTGCGGACCGAAAGCGGCGGTCAACTCGATGCCGTCGAGAGCGGCGAGGGCGTCGAGCGAGTGCACAAGGTCCATCGTCACCGAAGCCGGGTGCGCCAGTAGCGCGACGCGGCGGCCGGCCAGCGGTTTGCGCAGCGCCGGTTCTTCGAGCAAACGGTCTATGCCGAACTTCATCGGTTTTTCCTGGGAACGAATGTCAATACGATGTTATGGCTTGCTTCACATGCGGAAGAACTGCGGCGCGACCTATGCGGAATAGACCTTCCTCGCCGGAGCGCGCGCGGGAGCGCTGCGATCGTCCGCCATGCTAACGGCATCAAAGCTGCAGAGCGAAAGCATCGGCATGGTGAAAATCCGGCTTGCCTGGCGCATGTCGCAGCGCCCACCAGGAAATTGCGCCGCTGTCGTCTTCGACCACCGCCGACAGACCGAGCCGCAGTGGTGAACGCGGCGGCGGCAAAAGCGCCAGTTTATCCAGCGTGATGACGGCATCGAGTTCGAGTTTCTTATCTGAAGTCCGCAGCGTGATCCGCGGCGCCAAAGTCTCATCTGTCAGAGCTGCGCCGTCGCGATAATCGCGGAAAGCATACGCCATCCACTGACCGGAAGGCGCGAAGTTGAATTCGTAATAGGCTTGCGAGCCGGGCACACCGATAAAAGCTTCGAAGCACGTGTGCTGCCAAAGGCGCTCGGCCATGTAGCACGACTGGGCCGACGACGGCGGCGGAATGCGGAGCCGGGCGAGATCGCCGCTCAGGGCAAAGGTCAAGGCAAGCGTCCCGGGTTGGGGCCGCACAATGTGCACCGCAATCCCGCTTACGAGTGCGTTGTGTGTCTGCGGATGAGCTTGCAATTCCGCCGATATCATTGGCTTGCGCCGCGCTGCGTTGCCTCGCGGAATGGCCCGCGGGCATAGACGAAGCCGCGCGCCGCGCCCGGCATCGCCACCACCATCGGCATCGCCGGTGTTTGCCCGGGAACGCGCAGGTCGCCGCTGCGCTCCGGCCAATCGACCTGATTCTGCCAGTTGTCGATGGCGCGCGCGCCGCCGCGTTCGGCTTTATATCCGACGATGACATCGGCATCGGCTTTACCGAGAATGCGCAGCGCCACGCTATCCGAAACGGGCGCTGCCGGATCGAAAAGCTCGCCTTGCAAGGCAGTCCGCATCGCTTCTATCGTTGGGCATCAGCAAACGAGTCAGACATCAGGCGCTCATTCGCCTTGCGTTACACGTTGGAACCGAATGAGTAGCACGCGGTGAACTAGGCTCTTCGCTTCCGACGTTGCGACGTCCAACGTCCTCGCATCAAGGGCGCCATCATGCACAAGTTTGCTCCGCAAGTCATAGAGGTCCACTGCGGCGCGAGCCATATCATTAGCATCAGCGTCCAGTAGCAAGGCCGAGAGCACGAGTTTCCGTACCTGACTCCGGACAGAGTCTTCCCGTCGAAAGAGCAACTCCCGGTTCAACGCTTCAAGAGACACCGCATCACCTGAGTTTGGTGGGACGCTCTTCAATAGTGCTTCCACTTCGCTCGACCATTTGGCAAGAAGTTCCAAGGCCAAGGGAGCCTTGCATGTACCGATTGCCAACGCCTCAAGCGACATGATTAGCGTCAGGAAGCGAGCGTTGGCCGATTGCTCAGTAAAAAACGCGCTGTAAAGATCGAGCGCTACGCTAAGTTTCCGGTCCGCCCCAACCTGGCTGCTCTTTGGGAAGGACGCTCCTTTTATCAGCACACTCAGGCATGCCAGACGGAGTAGTTATAAAGACATTTCCTTGGCCGAAAGTGGTGATCCGCAGCATCTTGTCCGTGAGGTGAATGGCGGGCTCTGAACCATCAATGTTTCAGTCCACTGGACCATCGATCCGTACCCCAAGGCTCTTTGAAAGATTCGCTGCAGCTTCCTCTGGGTTTGGAAAGTACTTCACAGGCTGAGCGACACGTGAAGCCCTTGCTGCGATGCCTCTCTGCAGCAAGAGCCAGGCTATTGCCGCCGGAGATCTCGCAAAAAAGTCTTTCGCTTGGCCTTCCGAAGTAAAGCCGCGGGCGATGAACACGTGGAATCGCCCATCTGTCTTGAGGCTCATCTCAATGTCACCGACCGACGTGCGTGCCTCTTCCGCGGCGATCCTTGTTCGGTCAGGTAACGCGAATGGGACGCGAACGGTGTACATCTGATGGCGGTCCGGATTGGCTGAAGCCGAGCGTTCTTTATTCTGGTCGGCATACATATTTTAGGGCATCGACCGGCGCGGCGCGTGTTCGTCTTATTATTACGACGGCATCGCGCTCGTTCATTTCAATGGAGGCTGTGATGGCAGAGACCGGTCGTATACGCGTCGGCATCGGAGGCTGGACTTTCGAGCCG
>JACDAM010000036.1 GCA_013695435.1 Burkholderiales bacterium
AAGAACGACACGAAGCGCTAATCGCGTAAGCCGCGTCGACCAGCAAGAATTCCTTGCCTCGTTTGCAACCGTGTATGGAACGCGCGACGGTCAGCTTCCAGCGGGAAAGGCGTTTTTCTACAGCCTCGAACGTCTGACATGAGCGGCTGGCCGAAGGCCAGTCCGCTCGATGGAAGGGTTAGCCGCCACCCGCTACCTCACGGCTCTTCCGTCAACGATTCGGCGCGAGAATAGATCCATCACCGTAGCCAGGTAGCGCCACTGTTTTCCTAGACGCAGGTACGTGAGGTCGCCTACCCAGATCTGGTCAACGCTCGTCGGCACGGGTTCATCGAGCCGCAGCTTGCCGGTCTTCAGGAAGAACTGGTGAACGCGGCTCGTGTTGCGGTAGAGCCCGCTGACACGTGCCCGCAACGCGCACGGCCGGACGGCGCGCATCAGCTGGGCCCGGCTGCTCAAGCGGGTCTTAGCTGCGACATAACTTGAGTACAAGTTAGTCTTCGCTTAAGCTTCGCTTTCGAGATCGACCTTGAGCACTGCCCGAACTGCGGCGGCGAGCTGAAGATCATCGCGGCCATTCTCGAAGCACCGGTGATCGAGCGCATCCTCACGCACCTGGGACTGCAGGCCCGGGGGTTGGGCGGCTCGCAATTGTTCTAGGCATAGGTCGCGACCGCATCGGCCCGACGCCGGACGGAGGCGACTTAAGAGCGAAAGGCGAGCATGGTTCTGTGTATTGTGCAAACCGAGCCTGCCGTACAGTGGCGGCGTCACTCTCCAACTATGCGCATCCTTATCACCGGCGCCACCGGACTCGTCGGCCAGGGCGTGCTTCGCGAATGCCTGCTCGATTCCCGTGTGAAAGAGGTGGTGTCACTGGGACGCCACGCCACCAGTCATTCGAGTGAGAAGTTGAATGAGTTGGTTCATGCCGACTTCTCCGACCTGAGTGCAGTCGAAGACCTCCTGCATCCGTTTCATGCCTGCCTGTACTGTGCCGGCGCCCCGCCCATCGGCACGCCCGAGGACGAATACCGCCACGTGACTCTCGACCTGACCACATCGGTGGCGCAGACGCTAGCGCGCCTCAATCCGGACCTGAGGTTCGTCTACATCTCCGGCGCGCACGCCGATCCTGACAGCCGCTTCATGCCGCTGCGGGTGAAAGGCGAAACCGAACGCGCACTCGCCGCGCTGCCGATCCTCACGGTGATGCTGCGGCCTGGCGGCATCCAGCCGGTTCACGGCGTGCGCTCCCCGCACCGTACGCTGGCGGCGGCCTATGCACTCGGCGGCCCTTTCATGGGCATCGGCGTCCGACTGCTGCCCAACTTGCTGACCACCACCGAGCGTGTCGGCCGGGCGATGTTGGCGCTTCTCGCACAGGACAACCCACCGGCCGTGGTGGAGAACGCCGAGATCAATCGCTTGGGCGCGTGACCTACCGTGCGTGCGGTGATCCGCGGCCACTGCAACCGCAACGCAGCACGAGGCGTGCAATGGGCCGATCCGGACGGTGGGCTGCTGCCGGTTCAATGGACACCGACCTACTAAGCTTCTTGAGCTTTCTCGAACTCTATCGGGCTGACGTAGCCGAGCGTAGAACGCCGGCGTGTCGGGTTGTAGAACCGCTCGATGTAGTCGAAGACGTCGGCCCGGGCCTGCTCGCGTGAGCGGTAGACCTTGCGCGCCGTGCGCTCAGTCGTAAGCGTCCAGGCGCGGCATCTAGATCCCCATGCCCCTGTCGTGAAGGATCGTGTCCATCAAGACAATAGGTGGACACGATGGCAGACGAGAGAACCGCTTCGCGGCGAAGGTACAGCGCGCAGCTGAAGGCGCAAGTGCTCGAGCAATGCGCGGCGCCCGGGGCGTCGGTGGCCAAGGTGGCGATGTCGCACGGGGTGAATGCCAACGTCGTGCACCGCTGGCGGCGGCTTGCGCTTGAAGGTGCTGGTGTGCCACGCCGGTGAGCGTAAGGGAGTTCGTTGCGGTGTCGGTGTCTGCGCCGGCGCGGCAGGACTGCGCAGACATCCGAATCGAGCTGCGCCGTGGCGCCACGACGATGACGATCACCTGGCCGACGGCGGCAAGTGACTGCGCGGTGTGGATGCGAGAGCTGCTTCGATGATCCGCATCGATTCGTTGTGGCTCGCGGTCGAGCCCATCGACCTGCGCGCCGGCGCGGACCGCCTGCTCGCGCGCGTGGTGCAGGTCTTCGGTGCTGCGCGCTCGCACAACGGCTACATCTTCGCCAACGCGCGCGCCAGCCGCATCAAGCTCTTGGTGCACGACGGCTTCGGTGTGTGGTGCGCAGCACGCCGGCTCAATGCCGGCAGCTTCGTGTGGCCGCGCGATGCCGCCGCCGATACGGCGTCCGTGACGCTCACCAAGGAGCAATTCGACGCTCTGATACTCGGACTTCCCTGGCAGCGGCTGGAGCAAATGCAATAATTACTCGAATGTAATTGTCGCCCGAATGGATTGCACAAATGCAATTGGAATATTCACTGAGAATAGATTGAATTGGGGTATTGCACAATGACTGCATGCGCGATGTGCATGCGATAAAGCCCCAGGACCAAGGCTCTGAGCCCAGCCGAACTGGCCGAGATGGCGACGCAAATGCTGGCCCACATCGGTGAGCAAAGCAAACACATCGATCGCCAAGCGCAGGCCATCAAGTGGCGCGACGCCAAGATCGAGAGCATCACGTTCCAACTCGCGCGGCTGAAGGCCTGGAAGTTCGGTGCCAAGACCGAACGCATGAACGCCGAGCAGCGCGAGATCTTCGAAGAGACACTGGCCGCCGACCAGGCCAGCCTGGAAGCCCAACTCGCCGCCTTGCAGCAGACCCCCGCCGCAGGCCGCAGTGCACCAGACAAGGAGCCACGCCGCCAACCCAAGCGCGAAGCACTGCCGGCACACCTGCCGCGCGTGGACCAGCGCGTCGAGCCCGAGGACACCCACTGCCCGACACCGGAGTGCCGTCAACCCATGGTGCGCGTGGGCGAGGACGTGAGCGAGCGGCTCGATATCGTGCCGGCGCAGTTCTTCGTGCAGCGCCAGATTCGCGGCAAATGGGCCTGCCGGTGCTGCCAGCTCTTGGTGCAAGAGCCGGCCGCCCGCAGGTCTTCGACAACGCGCTGCCAACCCCGGGGCTGCAGGCCCACACCGTCATCAGCCGCTTCGTCGACCACCTGCCGTACTACAGGCAGGAACAGATCAACGCCCGCTCGGGGGTGCACACGCCGCGCTCGACGCTGGCGGCCTGGGGCGGGCAGACCGGCGCGCAGCTGATGCCGCTGTACGAGGCGCACCGGGCCTTCGTGCTCGGCTGCCGGTTTGCTGCACGCCGACGAGACGCCGATCTCGCTGCTCGACCCGGGTCGGGGTAAGACCAAGAAGGCATACATGTGGGTCTACGCGCGCGGGGCCTTCGATCCCGATCCCGGCGTGGCTTATGACTTCTGCGCCGGGCGCGGGGGCCAATACCCGTTTGACTTCCTCGCGGGCTGGTCGGGCACGTTGGTGGCCGACGCCTACTCGGGCTATGACGCCGCACTGGCCGTGCAGGGGCGACTCAGCGCAGGGTGCATGGCGCACGCCAGACGCTACTTCCACGAGTTGGTCCAGGCCAACGCGAGCGAGGTCGCCGCCCAAGCCATCCAGCGCATCGCGTGGCTGTACCGAATCGAGGCCGACGCCAGGGAGCTAGACGCCGACAAGCGGCTGCAAATGCGCAAGGAGCGCTCCGCGCCGCTGTGCGAGGAGTTGCACCTGTGGCTGCGGCTGGAGCGCACGCGCGTGCCCGAGGGCAGCACCACCGCCAAGGCCATCGACTACAGCTTGAACCACTGGGCGGCGCTGACGCAATTCCTGCTCGACGGCGATGTGCCCATCGACAATAACCACGCCGAGAACCAGATTCGGCCCTGCGCTCTCGGAAGAAAAAACTGGTTGTTCGTGGGCAGCGAACTGGCCGGCCAGCGAGCCGCGGTGGTGATGAGTCTGGTGCAGTCGGCCAAGCTCAACGGGCATGACCCTTGGGCTTACCTCAGAACGTGCTCACACGCATGCCCACGCAGTTGAACAGCCGAATCGAGGAGTTGCTGCCCCATGGTGGCAGCCTGACGGCTGACGTCCACCAGGTCGAGCCGCCGCGCAGCGTCGACAACGTGCCCGAGTGCCGGCTCATGCAGGCCAGCATGGCGCCGGCCCTGAGCCAGCGGGCGAGTCGGGCTACAAACCCGATGTAGACCCTCTGCACCACGTTCGTCATGCACGGGATGGTCGGGCGCCATTGCGCTCAGCTCAAGATGCCGCGGCCAGACGCTTACGCTCAGTCTTCAGGCTTCTGAAGAAGCTTCTCCATGGCCGAGTTGTCCCAGACTTCGCCAGCACGGCTCATGCTGCAGGTGATGCCTTGTGCCGCCAGCAGTTGCTGGAAGTTTTCGCTCGTGTACTGATTGCCTTGGTCGGAGTGATGCAATAGCGTCACCGGCCTGCCACGTCGCCACACGGCCATCATCAACGCGTCGGCCACGAGCTGCGAAGTCATATTGGCTGCATCGACCAGCCTACTGCTCGGCGCGAGTACAGGTCCAGCACCCGTGCCGCCTGGGGACAGAAGATGGCGCTTGAAAACCTATGCCCCCAGCTCGAAGCGGTCCAGATTCATCACCTTGGTCCACGCCGCCACGAAGTCCTGCACGAACTTCGCCTGGGCATCGGCGCCGGCATAGACCTCGGCCACCGCACGCAGTTGCGCGTTCGAGCCCAACACCAGGTCCACACGCGTGCCGGTCCACTTCACGCCGCCGCTCTTGCGGTCCCGCGCTTCGAACTCGGCCGCATCGCGGCCCGTGGCCTTCCATTCCGACTTCATGTCGAGCAGGTTGACGAAGAAGTCGTTGCTGAGCTGACCCGGCCGGTCGGTGAAGACACCGTGTCGCGCACCGCCGGCATTCGCACCCAGCACGCGCAGCCCACCGATCAGCCCGGTCATCTCGGGCGCGGTCAAGGTCAGCAGCTGGGCCTTGTCGATAAGCAGCGCCTCGGCCGGCACGCTGTAGCGGCCCTTCAGGTAGTTGCGGAAGCCATCGGCGACCGGCTCCAGCGGCGCGAACGAGGCGACATCGGTCTGCGCCTGCGAAGCGTCCATGCGGCCCGGCGTGAACGGCACGCTGACGGTCTGGCCGGCGTCCTTGGCGGCCTTTTCGACCGCGGCATTGCCTGCCAGCACGATCAGGTCGGCCAGCGACACCTTCTTGCCGCCGGCTTTGTTGAACTCGGCCTGTATGCCTTCGAGCTTGCCCAGCACCTGCGCCAGCTGCTCGGGCTCGTTCACGGCCCAGTCCTTCTGCGGCGCCAGACGGATGCGCGCGCCGTTGGCGCCGCCCCGTTTGTCGGAGCCGCGGAAGGTCGAAGCCGAGGCCCACGCGGTGGACACCAGCTGCGCGACCGTGCAGCCCGACGCCAGCACCTTCTGCTTCAGCGCGGCCACGTCGCTGGCGTCGACCAGCGCATGGTCCACCTTCGGAATCGGGTCCTGCCAGATCAGCTCTTCGGCCGGCACGTCGGCGCCCAGGTAGCGCGCGCGTGGGCCCATGTCGCGGTGCGTCAGCTTGAACCAGGCGCGGGCAAAGGCATCGGCGAACTGGTCGGGGTGGTCCATGAAGCGGCGCGAGATCTTCTCGTAGGCCGGGTCCAGACGCAGCGACAGGTCGGTCGTCAGCATCGTCGGCGCCAGCTTCTTGCCGGCGTCGTGTGCGTGCGGAATTGTGCCGGCGCCGGCGCCGCCCTTGGCCACCCACTGCTGCGCGCCGGCCGGGCTCCTGGTCAGTTCCCATTCGAGGCCGAACAGGTGCTTGAAGTAGTCGTTGCTCCACTTCGTCGGCGTGGTCGTCCAGGTGACTTCCAGGCCGCTGGTGATGGTGTCGCCGCCATGGCCCTTGCCGAAGCTGTTGCGCCAGCCGAAGCCCTGCTCTTCCAGCGCGCAGGCCTCGGGCTCCTTGGCCACGTGCTCGGCGGGTGCGGCGCCGTGGGTCTTGCCGAAGGCGTGGCCGCCGGCGATCAGGGCCACGGTCTCCTCGTCGTCCATCGCCATGCGCGCGAAGGTTTCGCGGATGTCGTGCGCCGCGGCCACCGGGTCGGGCTTGCCGTCGGGGCCTTCGGGGTTGACGTAGATGAGGCCCATCTGCACGGCGGCCAGCGGGTTTTCCAGGTCGCGCGTGTGCGGCACCTGGCTGTCGTCGTCCTTCACCAGCACGCCATGGCTTTCTTCGACACCCGGCGAGCCTTGCGAATAGCGCATGTCGCCGCCGAGCCACTTGTCCTCGCGGCCCCAGTAGACGTCGAGGTCGGGCTCCCACACGTCGGCCCGGCCGCCGGCAAAACCGAAGGTCTTGAAGCCCATGCTGTCCAGCGCAACGTTGCCGGCCAGGATCATCAGGTCGGCCCAGGAGAGCTTATTGCCGTACTTCTGCTTGACGGGCCACAGCAGCCGGCGCGCCTTGTCCAGGCTGACGTTGTCGGGCCAGCTGTTCAGCGGCGCAAAGCGCTGCTGGCCGCGGCCGGCGCCGCCGCGGCCGTCACCGATGCGATAAGTACCAGCGCTGTGCCAGGCCATGCGCACGAACAGCGGGCCGTAGTGGCCGAAGTCGGCCGGCCACCAGTCCTGCGAATCCGTCATCAGTGCATGCAGGTCCTTCTTCACGGCCGCCAGGTCCAGGCTCTGGAATGCCTTGCGGTAGTCGAAGTCGGCGCCCATCGGGTCGGACTTGGCCGAGTGCTGGTGCAGCAGGTCCACACGCAGCGTGCCGGGCCACCAGTCGCGATTGCTGGTGCCGCCGCCGGCGGTCTGGTGGAAGGGGCACTTGGGTTCACTGTTCATGGGCTCTATCTCCGTCAGGTGGCTTGGGCGTTCGCTGCGCGGTGTGGCGCGCAGCCTCGAAGTCGAATCAGTCTACGGCTATCGCCATCGCAATGGTCAATGAAACTTTGTCCAGCAAATGGTGGTCCTGCATCAGTACCGGGCCGCGCGGTCCGGCGGTGATCGAATTCTGATTATCCGGGACCGGCGCGCCGGTCGCCGTCGTCAAAATTTTGTTCGTCAAGATGGGACTCCTTGCAACAAGGGATAAAAGCTCGATTAGAGGATGAGAGGCTTTAGACTTGTTCTAAGCCAGTTGCCAATGTAAGACACAGGCGAGCTGATGTCAACGCACGACGCTTCCTGCCGAATTACCCCGCAGCCTGCCCGAGTCGGCTCGAAGCCTCGTGTATGATTCCATCTTGCAACTGCGTTAGGGAATGTCATGGCAGTTCAGGAAGGCAGCACGCCGCAGCCTGCCGAAATCAAGCTGCACCAGAAATCGCGCGTTCTTGAAGTCGGGTTCACGGATGGCCGGATTTTCAGGTTGCCCTGCGAGTTCCTGCGCGTTTATTCGCCGTCCGCCGAAGTGCGCGGTCATGGTCACGGACAGGAAGTGCTGCAGGTCGGGAAAAAGGATGTCGAGATTACCGCCGTCGATCCGGTTGGCGTCTATGCGGTACGCCTTATTTTTTCGGACGGCCACGAAACCGGCATCTATTCCTGGAACCTGCTGTACGAGTACGGCGTGCACCAGGACGAGATGTGGCAGGAATACCTGGATCGCATGCAGGCAGCAGGCGCCAGCCGCGAGCCCGGCGCGGGGCCGTTCGAAGCGCGGCCCAAGTCGAAATAGCGGGAAGCTTGTCTAAACTCGTGCGCCGCCAATCTGCAAGTATCTCAACACCTCTCGCTGGGAGCGGTATCCAGAAATCCTGGATTCCCGCGTTCGCGGGACGACGAATAAATACATGCTTGTCACGTGACTGATACGACGCATTTCGGTTTCCAGACCGTCGCGGAAAGCGAAAAAACTGCAAAAGTAGCGGGCGTGTTCGATTCGGTTGCGCCGCGTTACGACCTGATGAACGATCTGATGTCAGCGGGCATGCACCGGCTGTGGAAACGGTTTGCCGTCGATATCGCTGCCGTCAAACCAGGCGAGCGCGTGCTCGATCTTGCCGGCGGCAGCGGCGACTTGAGTTCGCGATTCGCGCGCAAGATCGGCGCGCGCGGCGAGCTCTGGCTGACCGATATCAACAACGCCATGCTCACGCGCGGACGTGGCCGCCTGCTCGATGAAGGCCTCGTTGTCCCGGTTGCCCAGTGCGATGCCGAACGGCTGCCGTTTGCGGCGAACCGATTCGATTGCGTCAGCATCGCTTTCGGTTTGCGCAACCTGACCCGCAAGGAACAGGGTCTGCGCGAAATGCTGCGCGTGCTGCGCCCCGGCGGTCGCGTCATTGTGCTGGAATTCTCGAAAATCTGGCAGCCGCTGCAACCCCTGTATGACACCTATTCATTTCAGGTTTTGCCGCGGCTCGGCAAGCTGGTCGCGCAGGATGCCGACAGCTATCGCTATCTGGCCGAATCGATACGCATGCATCCGGCGCAGGAAGATTTGAAGCAGTTGATGGAAAGCGCCGGTTTCGAGCGTGTCGACTATTTCAACCTGAGCGCTGGTGTCGTCGCGGTGCACAAGGGATACAAGTTTTAGCGCTCGAATCGCTTCCATGAAAGACACTTCATCAGAGATTTCCAACCCCATTTTTGCTTCCGCATCACACCAGATAGCGCTCGATCCGGGCAAAGTTGTCCTGATCAATCCGTATGAACTCGGCCGTCAGCCTTTCGGCCTCGCCGAGCCGGCAGCCTGGCTCAAGCACGCCGGGTTCGATGTGAGCTGCATCGATCTGTCGCTGCAAAAACTCGATGCCTGTCTGCCGGCCGACGCTGCTCTGGTCGCGCTCTATGTCGGCATGCATACCGCGACGCGCATCGCGGTCGAGGCGATTCCGCGTATCCGGCAAATCGCTCCCCGCGCGCATCTCTGCGTGTATGGCTTGTATGCGCCGATGAACGCAATGCTGCTGGCAAACCTCGGCGTACAAACCATACTCGGCGGTGAATTCGAGCCCGCATTGCTCGCGCTGGCGCAAAAGCTTGCGGCCGGCGAATCGGCGCAGCAGAGCGAGCCGTCCGTCAGTTTGGACAAGATCGCGTTCCGGCTTCCCGACCGCAGCGGATTGCCGGCGCTGCACCGCTACGCGCACCTCCTTTACCCTGATGAAGCGGGCGTCGGCAGCAAGCGTATCGTTGGCTTTGCCGAAGCCAGCCGCGGCTGCAAGCACTTGTGCCGGCATTGCCCGGTCGTACCGGTCTACGAAGGCAAATTCCGCATCGTTCCGCTCGACATCGTGCTCGGCGACATTCGCCAGCAGGTCGCGTGCGGCGCGGAGCATATTTCGTTCGGCGACCCGGATTTTTTCAACGGGCCGACGCACGCGATGAAACTCGTCCGCGCATTGCACGACGAATTTCCGCAACTCAGTTACGACGCCACGATCAAGATCCAGCATCTGCTTCAGCACGCCGATCTGATGCCGGAACTGAAGCGCACGGGCTGCCTGTTCGTGACCTCGGCGGTCGAGTCGGTCGATGACGACGTGCTGCGCCTGCTCGACAAGAATCACAGCAGTGCTGACTTCGATCGCGCCGTCGGATTGATGCGGGAAGCGAAAATCGCTCTCGCGCCGACTTTCGTCGCGTTCACGCCGTGGACCACGCTGCCGGGTTATATCGCGCTGCTGCAGCGTCTGCTCGATTTGCGGCTAGTCGAGTCCGTGCCGCCGATCCAGCTTGCGATCCGCCTCCTGATTCCCGCAGGGTCTTATCTGCTCAGGCTGCCTGGCTTCGCGGACCGCATCGGCGACTTCGACGCCGCGATGCTGGGCTACCCGTGGCGGCACAGCGATGCGCGAGTCGACGATCTGCAGGCTGCGGTGCAGACGCTGGTCGCCCGGACTGCCGATTTGCCCAGGCGAGAAACCTTCGTCCGCGTCTGGCGGCTCGCGCAAGCCGCGCTCGGGCTTGCTGCGCCGGCCATCGGCGAGCACTGCTTAGGACATCCGATTCCGCATTTGTCAGAGCCCTGGTATTGCTGCGCCGAACCGACCTCGCAGCAGTTGCAAAGCTTCTGACGGCTGACGCGCGCCGTGGGAAACGCGGCTGCCGCCGCGCGCGCGTGCAACCTTGATGGTTATCCCGTCTCTAAATCCTGTGAACCACTTGACTGTAAACCCGCGCGCCATTTGCGGGTGGCTTTCGGCCATAGCTCTGGCCGCTTGCGCCAGTACGACCCCGCACGGCGAACTGGTGCCAGCCCCGGCGCCAGATCCGAACGCCGTCTGGAGTTACCAGGTGATCAACGCCTACAACGGCCTCGAGGCCGGGCAATTGCGCAGCACGGAAGGATGGGGCTTATTGGGCGATACGCTCATCAATCGCGTCGAGTATGCGTACCCGGAGCCGGCTTATTCGTTTCCGCTGCAGGCCGGGCGAAACTGGACTATGAATACCACCGTGACAGCGGATAAGAGAACCTTTCCGGCGACTGTTCGCGGCCAGGCGCTGGGCTGGGAGCGCATCAAGGTGCCGGCCGGGGAATTCGATACGCTGAAAATCCGCCGCCAGGTTTACCTGGAGGATGACGAGTGGTGGCGCAGCGGTACCGAGGTCTACGAGATCGAATGGTATGCGCCGGAACTGCGGCAGATCGTGCGCCGCGAGACGCGTTCGGAATATCGCGACGTTGCGCGCGGCCGCGATCCGTTCGGCGGCAACGTCATCAAGGGTGATTGGAACATTGTCGAGTTGATGTCTTACCGGACTGGCAAGGTGGGCGGCAACGTAGCGCCATCCGGATCGACGCCGTGACCAAAACGGTAATTCGCGCCAGCCGCGGACAACCTTCTCCGCGCTGGCGCGCTTTGAACTACAGGCTCGGACTACGAACTCGGACTACGACCCGGCCAGCACCTTAACCTCCGGAATCGGCACCACGAACTGGCCGCCCCATTCGCGGATATAGGCCATTTGCCGCATGACTTCGTCTTTCAGATTCCACGGCAGAATTAATAAATAATCGGGTTTGGTCTGGCGGATTTCATCCGGGCTCAAAATCGGGATACGCGTGCCGGGCGTGTAGCGACCCTGCTTGTACGGGCTGCGATCGACCGTGTATTGGACGAAATCCTCGCGGATGCCGCAGTAATTCAGCAAGGTATTGCCCTTGCCCGGCGCGCCGTAACCGACGATGGTTTTGCCTTCGTTTTTGGCCTTGATCATGAAGTCGAGCAGCTTGCGTTTGGTCTGCCTGACCTGCTCGCCGAACGAAGCATAGCTTTCCATCTTGTCGACGCCTTTGGCGAGTTCGCGCGCGGTCAATTCCTTCGCGCGCTCGGTAACCCGCCGGCTGTCTTCGGCGTGGCGGCCGAATATGCGCAGCGATCCGCCGTGCGTCGGCAGCTCTTCGACGTCGAACAGCGTGAGCCCCTGTTTGGCGAAAACTTTCTGTACGGTGTAGAACGAGAAATACGAAAAGTGCTCGTGGTAAATCGTGTCGAACTGGTTTTCTTCCATCAGCCGCATCAGATGCGGGAATTCCATCGTAATCGTGCCGCCCGGCTTCAGCAGGACCTTCATGCCGCCGACAAAATCGTTCAGTTTGGGAACGTGGGCGAGCACGTTGTTGCCGAGCAAGAGATCGGCCGGGCCGTGTTCCTGCAGAATCTGCTTCGCGATTTCCGTGCCGAAAAAACGTACTGTGGTCGGAATGCCTTTCTCGACTGCGACTTTGGCGACATTGGCAGCCGGCTCGATGCCGAGCACCGGAATTTTTTTTGCGACGAAATGCTGCAGCAGGTAGCCATCGTTGCTGGCAATTTCCATGACCTTGCTGCCGGCGCCGAGCTTGAACCGTTCCGCCGCCATATCCGCATAGCGCTTGGCGTGCTGCACCCAGCTATCCGAATACGAAGAAAAATACGCGTAATCGCTGAAGATCGCGTCCGGCGATACGAATTCGCCGAGTTGCACCAGAAAGCATTTTTCGCAGACATACGCGTGCAGCGGATAGAACGGTTCCATATGATTCAACTGATGCGGCTCGACCTGCGTATTGCACAGAGGCGACATGCCAAGATCGACCAGGGAGTGGCGCAGTTCGGCGTCGCAAAAGCGGCACGCTGGCGCGGTATTTTCTACGGTCATGCTGTGTCCTTATAGAGAGGGCGCAGAGCGCGCCTGGGCGATGATAGTGGCGAAAACTTTGTAAAATCCACCGACAAATCAGCGAGCGGGAGTTTAGCACGGTGTTCCCGGCCGGTCCCTCGACAAGCCGCTCAAAGCGATGCTGCGACCGACAAACGGTAACGCCGCCCGATCGACGAAACCGTGACGAAAGCGCGCTCGCTATAATCGTCTGTGTGGTTCCCCATTCCTGATCTTTGCCTCATGCGCCGCGTCCTGCTGCTACTGCCGACAACTTCGTATCGCAACGCTGCTTTTCTCGCGGCGGGCAAGGCGCTCGATGTCGAAATCGTCGCTTGCGCCGATTACTGCCATCGGCTGGCGCCGTCCTGGGGATTGCCCGCCACCCTGGCGGTGCCGTTCGACCGGCCGCAGAACGCAGCCGCAACCGTGCTGAGGATACTGGCGGGCGCGGACGGCTTCGCACGACGCAAACTCGATGCTGTTCTAGCAGTCGACGACGCCGGGCTCGAACTCGGGTCGCTGCTGAATCAGCATCTCGGCCTTCCGGGCAACCAGCTCGAAGCGGTGCGGCGGCTGCGCGACAAGCTTCATTTCCGCGAACTGCTGCGCGCGCATGCCTTCAACTGCCCGCCGTTCGTTCATTTGCCGGATGGCGAAACCGCGCGTCCGCCGACGCTACCATTCCCATTGGTAGTGAAGCCGCGCCGCCTTTCGGCCAGCCGCGGCGTGATCCGCGCGGATAATGACGACGAGTTCACGCGCGCAATCGAGCGGGCGCGGGAGATTCAGCGCCTCGGCGACCGCGACGCGGCTGATCTCGGCCTGATCGTCGAAGCTTTCATCCCGGGCCGCGAATATGCGCTGGAAGGATTGCTGACCCAGGGCCGGCTCCGCGTGCTCGCGCAGTTCGACAAGCCCGACGCGCTCGACGGCCCGTTCTTCGAAGAAACGCTGTATGTGACGCCATCGCGCCTGTCTTCCGCCTTGCAACATCAGATCGCGGACGAGGTCCAGCGCGCCTGCCGCATCGCCGATATTACGACCGGGCCGATCCACGCCGAGATGCGCGTCAACCGCGACGGCATCTGGCTGCTCGAAATCGCCGCGCGCTCGATCGGCGGCCTGTGCAGCGATGTGCTGCGGCATGCGCTCGGCATGAGTCTGGAAGAACTGATCCTGCGTCACGCGCTGGACTTGCCTCTATCGCAGGCCCGGCCAGGCGGGGCAAGCGGCGTCATGATGCTGCCGATCGCGAAGCGCGGCATTTTTCGCGGTGCGAGAAATGTCGAAACGGCATTGAACATATCGGGCATCAGCGCAATCCAAATCACTGCGCAGATAAATCAATTGCTGGTTCCATTGCCGGAAGGGGCAAGCTACCTCGGATTCATTTTCGCCCACGCGGCAACGGCCGATGCGGTCGAAGCCGCACTACGCAGCGCCCACAAAGCGCTGGCCTTTGACTTCGATACGGCAGTGCCGGTGTTAGAATCGGTTCCTGTCAACAACTGCTCCTGTCAGGAGAATGGAAAATGAAAAAATTCATGATGCTGCTGTTCGTAGGGCTGGTGAGCTTGCCTCTTATCGCGATCGATGCCGAAGCGCGGCGCATGGGCGGCGGCAGAAACATCGGCAAACAGCGCGAAGCGATCGGCCAGCAAGCCGCGCCGCGCGCACCGGCGCAAGCTCCGACCGCTGCCGCTGCGCCGGCGGCAGGTAGCCGCTGGCTCGGGCCGCTCGCCGGGCTCGCTGCCGGCGGTTTGCTGGCGGCCTTGTTTTTCGGCGGCGCGTTCGATGGCATACGCTTCCTCGATATCGCCATGATCATGCTATTGATCGGCGCTGCCGTTTTCGTGGTGCGCATGCTGCGGCAAAAGAGCGCGGCCAACAATAACGACGCCACGCGCTTCTCCGGCATGAAGCCGGCGCCGATTTCGGGCACGCGCGATTCAGCGGGCTCGGGTCCGGGCTCCTATGCGCCGCCACGCGAGCCGTACACAGGTTCGTCCGCGCGCGATCCGCGTCCGGTCAGTGAAAGCGCAGTAACCGAATCGGTCTCCTACCCGCCCGGCTTCGAGCCGGCGCCGTTCCTGCGCAGCGCGAAAACCAGCTTCATCCGCCTGCAGGCAGCGAATGACGCGCGCGATCTCAACGATATCCGCGACTACACGACGCCGGAAATGTACGCCGAACTGGCGATGGAAATGCAGGAACGCGGCGATGTCGCGCAGAAGACCGAAGTCATTCAACTCGACGCCAACATGCTGGATGTCGTCACCGAAGGCGAACTTGCGATCGCCAGCGTGCGCTTTTCCGGGCTGATCCGCGAAACCGAAAACGGGCCGACCGAGCCGTTCGATGAAGTCTGGCACGTGCAGAAATCGCTGCGCGATCGGAAATCGGTCTGGCTGATCGCCGGTATCCAGCAGATGCCTGAAGCTGGAACTACGGGCGAGCCGCGCGCCTGATGTTGTGGAGTTGTCGTTTGATGCAATGAAGCTGTCGTCGAGCGCCGCTGCGGCGGCGATCAATCATCTGCTGCGCCACGCGTCGTGGGCGGCCCCGCGGTTGGCGCCACACGCCGGCAAGACCGCGGTGTTCAAGGCGCCTCCGGTAACCATTGCGCTGACCGTACAGGACGGCGGTAGCGTCGCAGCGGCCGCGGCCGAAACCGTCGCCGATACGACATTTACGCTGTCCGCCGGGCTTGCCGCGCGCATCGCCGCCGGCGATGCCTCGGCATGGGACGAAGTCAGCGCGACCGGCGACGGCGAATTCGCGCGCGATGTCGGTTTCCTTGCCAAAAATCTGCGCTGGGACGCCGAAGAGGATTTGAGCCGGGTCGTCGGCGATATTGCCGCCCATCGTATCGTCGGCGTCGCGGAAAGCCTCAATCGTTGGCGTAAACAGGTGACGGCGAGCGTATCGGCATCGGTCGCGGAATACTGGACCGAGGAGCGGCAACTGGTTGCAACATCGGCGCGCGTCGGGCAATTCGTGCGCGATGTCGATACTTTGCGCGATGACGTTGCGCGCTTTGAGAAGCGCGTCGAAAGAGCGTTGCCGCCCCGATAGAATTACGAGATTCCTGCTTGCGCGGGAACGGGCTCGAACCCGGCTCACGAAATCCTGCCGGTATTTTTCAGCCCCCTGATTTCCCTTCGTTCCTGGCCAGGAGCCGCGTTCCCCGTTTCTTCGCCTCCGTGATGTCGAACGGTTAGAATCTTGCATGCGTCTGATCCGCTTCCTGAAGATTCTCACCGTTTCCTACCGTTTCGGACTCGAAGAGTTCTTCCTCGGCCATGAGCGCGTGCGCGCGCTCGGCGTACTGATCAAGTCGACGCTGTTCTGGCGCAAGCTCGAACAGCCGCGCGCCGTGCGCCTGCGTCTGGCGCTCGAAGCGCTGGGCCCGATCTTCGTCAAATTCGGCCAGGTGCTGTCGACGCGGCGCGATCTGTTGCCCGCGGATATCGCCGACGAACTGGCCAAACTACAGGATCAGGTGCCGCCTTTTTCGCCGCTTTTGGCGACACGGATTCTCGAGCGCGTGTATGGTCAGCCGCTGAAGCTGGTGTTCCGCGAGTTCGTCATGCAGCCGGTCGCCAGCGCGTCGGTCGCGCAGGTGCATTTCGCGACTCTGCACGACGGCACGCCGGTCGCGGTGAAAATCCTGCGTCCCGGCATCGCCGGCATCATCGACAAGGATCTCGCACTGCTCGACATCGGCGCCGGCTTGATTGAAACGCTGTGGCGCGACGGCAAGCGCCTGCGGCCGCGCGAAGTCGTCAGCGAGTTCTCCAAACATTTGCACAACGAGCTCGATCTGATGCGGGAGGCCGCCAATGCGAGCCAGTTGCGGCGCAATTTCGAGCATTCGCCGCTGCTCCTGGTACCCGAAGTTTACTGGGATTATTGCGCGACCGAAGTCATGGCCATGCAGCGCATGCACGGCACGCCGGTCAGCCATATCGCCAGCCTGCGCGAGCGCGGCGTCGATTTCAAAAAGCTGGGGCGGGCCGGTGTCGAGATCTTTTTCACCCAGGTTTTCCGCGACGGTTTTTTTCACGCCGACATGCACCCCGGCAATATTTTCATCGATGCAGAAGAACGCTATATCGCGCTCGATTTCGGCATCATGGGCACGTTGACCGACGGCGACAAAAGCTATCTCGCGCAAAATTTTCTGGCATTTTTCAAGCGCGATTACAAGCGCGTGGCGCAGGCGCACATCGATGCCGGCTGGGCGCCGGCCGATACCCGCGTCGACGAATTCGAATCGGCCATCCGCGCGGTTTGCGAGCCGGTGTTCGATCGGCCGCTGAAAGAAATCTCGTTTGGCAAAGTGCTGTTGCGACTGTTCCAGATTTCGCGCCGCTTCAACATCGTCATTCAACCGCAACTCGTGTTGCTGCAAAAAACGTTACTCAACATCGAAGGTCTCGGCCGCGAACTCGATCCCGATCTCGATCTATGGGACACCGCGCAACCGCACCTCGAGCGCTGGATGTCAGAGCAACTCGGCTGGCGCGCCCTGCTGCGCCATATCCGCGAGGAAGCGCCGCAATGGGGCGCGATGCTGCCGCAACTGCCGCGGCTTATGCACTACCAACTCTCCGAAGATCACATCCATGGCGTCGAACAGGAAATCGAGCGCATCGCCCGCCAGCAGCAGCGCATGAACTGGATGCTCGCGTTACTCGTGGCGTTGCTGGCCGGGCTTTTCATCTGGCAATTGTGAGCCTTGGCAGGGAACCTGACGCTCCAGGGCATCGCTAAATCCTACGGCGGCGCGGGCGCGCGCCTGGTGCTGCGCGATGTGAATTTAAGCGTCGCGGGCGGCGAATACATCGCTATTGCCGGCGAATCGGGTTCGGGAAAATCGACGCTGCTAAACCTGATCGCAGGGCTCGATACAGCCGATGCCGGCGTCATCGAACTCGACGGCATTCCGTTTTCTACCCTCGACGACGATGCCATGACGCGGCTGCGCCGCGAACGCATGGGCTTCGTGTTTCAGGCGTTTCATCTGATGCCGCACCTGACGGTCGCGCAGAATATCGGCCTGCCGCTGGCGCTGCTCGGTGTGCCGCGCGCGGAATCCGCGGAGCGCGTGGTGGCGATCGCCGACAGCGTCGGCCTCGCCCCGCGCCTGCGAAGCTTTCCGCGCGAACTATCGGGCGGCGAAATGCAGCGCGTCGCCATCGCCCGCGCGCTCATACACGCGCCCCGACTTGTGCTTGCGGATGAGCCGACCGGCAATCTCGACAGCGCCAACGCGCACCAGGTGCTTGGCCTGCTCGGTCAACATGTCCGCGCTGCCCATGCCATCGGCATTGTGGTCACGCATTCGCAGTCGGCCGCCGCGATGACCGATAAAGTGTATCGGCTGAATGAACTCGGCGCATTGACCCTGGACGCAAGGGGTGGAGCGAGCAGCGAAGGGTGAAAGCGTGGGAAAATGGTGGTTGTCATTTCCCGCGCACGAGGGAATCCAGGCTTTTTTCAACACAGTGGCGGGTAGCCAGTCCTCATTCTCGCTTGCGCGGGAATGACGATTTAACCTTTGCTTGCCGACATGCACCCTCACGCCCCGCCCCGCTTTCCGCTCGCCCGCGCTGTCTTTCTGGCGAGTTGGCGCCAGACGCGCGGCCGCACGGTTTTGTGCATCGTCGGCATCGCTTTGGGCGTTGCGCTCGGCGTCGCCATCGACATCATCAATCGCGCGGCGCTCGCTGAATTCACGCGCGCCAATCGCGCGCTCGGCGGTTCGGCCGATATCGAAATACGCACGCCGCGTGGCGCGAGCCCTCCCGGAGGCGGCTTCAGCGAAGCGCTCTATCCGCAAATCGCGCGCATGCCGCAGGTCGTGACCGCCAGTCCGGTTATCGACGCATATGCCAGGGTCGCGGGGCAAACCGCGGAGGACGATCCCAGCGTGCGCATACTGGGTATCGATCCGTTTCGCGCCGCCCGTTTGCAGCCGGCGCTGGCGCTCGGACTTGTCGCCGCCGATGGCGGCAATGGCGACGGCGGCGGCAACGATACGCTTTCGCTGCTGCAAACCGACGCCATCGTTTTGCATCCTGCAGCGGCTCGCGCCTTCGCCCTTGCGACCGGCGACACGCTGACTCTGCAAGTCGGGTCCGCAACCATCGCGCTCGATGTCATCGGCATATCGGCGTTCGCGCCCGACGGCGGCGGCGTCATGGATATTGCCGGCGCGCAATGGCGGCTGCAGCGTCTCGGCCGGCTCGATCGCATCGACGTGCAGTTGCAGGACGGCGTCGATGCCGATGATTTCCTCGCGGCGGTCAGCCCAATGCTGCCTGCCGGCGTGCACGCGGCAACGGCCCGGCAGAGCGACGAACGCGCGGCGTCGGCGTCGCGCGCCTATCGGGTCAATCTGAACATGCTCGCGCTGATCGCGTTGTTCACCGGCGGCTTCGTGATATTTTCGACGCAGGCGCTGGCAGTCGTCCGCCGCCGCACGCAATTCGCTGTTCTCCGCGCACTCGGGCTCGAGCGCGGCAAGCTCGTGCGCCTGCTGCTCGTGGAGGGTGCGCTGATCGGTGGACTGGGCGCCGTGTGCGGAGTTGCGCTGGGCTTCGCGGCAGCACATTTCGGTTTGCAGATTTTTGGCGACGCCATCGTCGAAACGGCGGGCGGCTTCGCGCGCGGTGCGGAGCCGCAGGCGCGCATCGCCCCTTTGGCCGCCGCGGGCTTTGCCGCGCTCGGCATCGCGGTCGCGGTCTTCGGCAGCCTGGTCGCAGCACTCGACGCCGGCTCAGTGCGACCGGCTGTCGCGTTGCACGCGGGCGCGGAACAAACCATGCCGAGGCGAGCCGGCGCGGCACCTGGTCTGGCGCTGCTGGCCGCGGGCGTGCTCGCCGCCCTGATGCCGGCGGTGCAAGGCTTGCCGTGGTTCGGTTACGCCGCGATTGCGCTGATTCTTTTCGGCGCCATTGCGTTGCTGCCGCAGATCGCTGTACGCCTGTTCGACATTGTACCGATACCGAGCCGGGTCGAACCGCAACTCGCGCTCGCGCGCCTGCGCAACGCGTCCGGCGATGCTGTCGTCAGTCTGGCTACGCTCCTGATCAGCTTCAGCCTGATAGCAGCGATGGCGATCATGGTCGCTTCGTTTCGGGGATCGCTCGGCGAATGGCTGGCTCAAGCGCTGCCCGCCGATCTCTATCTGCACGCCGGCCGCGGCGCCGACACCGTGTGGTTTGACTTTGCGCAGCAGCAGCGGATCAGCGCGTTGCCCGGCGTTGCCGGCGCCGATTTTCTGACTGTGCGCAATCTCGCGCTCGACCCGACGCAGCCAACCGTCGCCCTGATCGCGCGCGACATCGAGCCGGCCAATGCCGGCAGCGTCATCCCGCTGCGCAGTCCCGCCCTGACACCACCCAAAGGCGCTACGCCAGTATGGATTTCCGAAGCCGTCGCCGATCTTTACGGCCACGCTCCCGGCGATTTCATCGAACTGCCGATCGCCGGGCGGACGCAGCGTTTTTTCGTCGCCGGTGTGTGGCGCGACTATGCGCGGCAACACGGCGCGATCGTCGTGGCGCGCGATGTTTATTCACGGCTGACGGGCGATACGCGCGCCAATCAGGCTGCGTTGTGGCTTGCGCCGGGCAGCGCCGCCGAAGCTGTGACGACGGGCCTCGCCGAAGTCCTCGGCGGCGCATCCTTCGAAATCCGCACGACCGCCGAATTGCGCGCGCGCAGCCTGGCGCTGTTCGACCGCACATTCACCATCACCTATGTGCTGGAAGCCATCGCCATCGCGATCGGACTATTCGGCGTCGCCAACGGCTTCAGCGCCGCCATGCTCGCGCGCCGCCGCGAGTTCGGCGTGCTGCGCCACCTCGGCATGCTGCGCCGGCAAATCATCGCCATGCTCGGCATCGAAAGCGCGCTGCTGGCGGCCCTGGGCGCGATCGCCGGCATCGCGCTCGGATTCGTCATCAGCCTGATCCTGATTCACGTTGTCAATCGGCAATCGTTTCACTGGAGCATGGAATTGCACCTGCCCTGGTTAGCGCTGACGGCTTTGGCAGCCGCGCTGATTGCGGCTGCGACGCTCACCGCGGTTATAACCGCGCGACGCGCCATGAGCAGCGACGTCATCAACGCCGTGCGCGAGGATTGGTAATGGGGCTGCTAATGGGACTGCTTATGGGACCAAGATCGCGCATCGCGCTGCTGTGCTTTCTGGCCGCGCCTTTTTGTCTTGCCCTCGCCGCCGACCCCGCGCCGGTCGTTGCCGGCGTTCCGTTCCGCTTTCCTGACGACGAAGGCAGCCATCCCGAATTCCGTACCGAGTGGTGGTATGTGACCGGCTGGCTGCAAACAGGCGACGCCGACGCCGAACCGCTCGGCTTCCAGATCACGTTTTTTCGCACCCGGCCGCAGGTCGCGGAAGACAATCCTGGCGCGTTCGCCCCGCGCCAATTGCTGTTCGCGCACGCCGCAATCAGCGATCCGAAACGCGGCCGGCTGCAGCACGGCGAGCGCAGCGCGCGCAGCGGTTTCGGGCTTGCCGAAGCAAAGCAGGGGCACACCGAAGTGTGGATCGACGACTGGTCGCTGCGGCAAAGCGGTGAGGTACACACGGCGCAAATCGCGGCGCAGGAATTTACCTTATCACTGACATTCAAGCCGACTCAGCCGCCGCTGGTGCAGGGTGAACAGGGCGTGAGCCGCAAAGGCCCGGATGCCGCCCAAGCCAGCTATTACTACAGCCTGCCGCAATTGCAGGCCACGGGCTCGCTTGTGCGCGACGGCAAAACCGCCAGCGTGCGCGGCGCCGCCTGGCTCGATCACGAATGGTCGAGCACGCTGCTCGCCGAGAACGCCGTCGGCTGGGATTGGACCGCGATCAATCTGAACGATGGCGGCGCGCTGATGGCGTTTCGGATTCGCGACGCGAACGGCGCGAGCCTGTGGGCCGGCGGTTCGTATCGCAGTCCTCCTGTTGACGAGGGCCGGGGTGCGGAAACCCGCATTTTTCGCCGCGATGAAATCAGCTTCACCCCGCTGCGAGTTTGGCGCTCGCCGCGCACCGCTACCGAATACCCGATACGCATGCGCGTCCAGGCGGGCGATCTCGACTTGACCTTGGCGCCGCTGTTCGACGACCAGGAATTCGACGCGCGCGCCAGCACAGGAACGATCTATTGGGAAGGCGCCGTGCGCGCAATGCAGAACGGCCGACCGATCGGCCGCGGCTATCTCGAACTGACGGGTTACTGGCGGAAGCTGACAATGTAAACCGTTAAATGGCCCGCGATGCCAAGGTCCCGGTGGTCGCGCGGGTCATGCAGCCGCCGGCGGCGCGACGCCACACCAAGTCTGAGGTGAAGCAACTGGACGGCGGGCAAGCGTCCCTGTCCGATCACACCGCGATAACCCTACTCCGGAGCGGTGTAGCGCGCTTCTATCTTTTCCCTAATGCGGGCGCGGCTGGCTTTGGCGTCGAGCTTTTCATCCTGCTCGATTCGCGCAACCTCCTTCGACAGATCGCCGTCTTTCAATGCCTGCGCCAGCCAGCGCGAATAATCGCCGCGCTGGAGGTGATAAAGCCAGGTATCGTCGTCGAGACCATCGGCGATCTGCAAAAAGATTTGCAGATTTTGCGCGCGCAAATTGAGCTTCTGCTCGGGCCCGGTGAAATAAAAGCTGATTTCGGGTTCGAGCTCGCCTTCCATATATTTGCGGTGATGGCGGCGGCGCTCGGCTTTCGGCGGCGTGCTGCGAAACCAGATCGGCGCCTGGCTTTTGCCAGTGCGTTTCTTTCTGGCTTTTCCATCTGCCGTTGTTGCCGCTGTCGCCTTCGCCAATTTCCCCCCCGCGGCGCCCCGGCGCCACAACACGCCATCGCCGGGCTCGAGTTCGAACGACTGCATTTTCGGAAGCGAAACACCGACCGCCTTGGCAAAAGTCGCCAGCGTTTTCTCCGGCTTCTGGCCGATTGCGATGGCGACATCGACGAGCTTCAGGGCCATCGGCGAAACGTGATCGGGATGCACGGTCAGAAACATCAAACCGCCAACGTTATCGAGCAGTCCCGGCGTATTGCGCTCGGCCGGAAACAGATAATGCGCTTCGTCGATAAGCAACCAGTGCGGCCGGCCGACACGGTTGCGCATTTCCTGCAGGCGCGCGAACAAGCCTTCGAAAAACGCCGGGCGGTGTTCGAGTGCCACGCCAAGCATGTTCACGACAACGTCATTTTCGGGATTTTCGAGCACATCGAGCACAGCCTCCGGGCTCGGCGCGCGCCTAGCATCACCGAGCACCACGACATCGTCGAGCTCGTTGTAATCGCCCTCGGGATCGATGATGCAGAATTGATAACCGGCTTCGGCCAGGCGTTCGAGAAATCCGGTCGCAAGAGTCGATTTGCCGCCGCCCGAAGTTCCCGCGACCAGAATGTTTTCGCCGTACGGCGCGGCGGTGACCATTTCATCGTCCCTGCCTTTGCCCCATTCGATATCGGGACGGCGCAAGCTGATTTCACGCAAATCGCTTGCGACGAGTTTTTCCGCCAGCTCGCTGACGCCCTCGCCGCGCGCCGCAGCGGTCACGAAATCGGCGTACTCCTTGGTAATGTCGAGCGCGTTAGCGACGGCGACCGAACATTCGCACAAGCTCAGAAA
>JACDAM010000037.1 GCA_013695435.1 Burkholderiales bacterium
GATGGGTGACGGTGATGGGACCGCCCTTCGCAATCTGCCGGCGAAAGCGCGGGATCACGCTGCCGGCGCTGCCGAGCACATTGCCGAAGCGCACCATGACAAAGCGCGTGCCCGAGCTTTGCTGCAGCGCCTGGCAAACCATTTCCGCGAGCCGCTTGCTAGCGCCCATCACATTCGTCGGATTCACCGCCTTGTCGGTCGAGATCAGCACGAATTTATCGACCGCGTTTTCGAGCGCGGCGCGCGCCAGCGTGTAGGTGCCGATGACGTTGTTTTGCAACGCCTCCCACGCATTGCCGTATTCCATCTACGGCACGTGCTTGTAGGCGGCGGCATGAAATACCACGGAAGGCGCGTAGCGCCGCATGACCTGCTCCACCCGCGCGTGATTTTTTACATCGCCGATCGCGCAGGCGATCGGTGTATCGGGAAAGTTTTCGGAAAATTCCTGGTCGATGCGATAAAGCGCGAATTCGTTCTGCTCGAACAGCACCAGGAGGCGCGGCCGATAGCGTGCGATTTGGCGGCACAGTTCCGAGCCGATCGAGCCGCCGCCGCCGCTGATCAGGATGACGCGCTCTTCGAGCCATTCGTGTAGACCGGCGTTGTCGAGCGTGACCGGTTCGCGGCCAAGCAGATCGTCAAGCTCGATGCTGCGAATTTGCGAAACCGTCACGCGGCCGCTGACGAGGTCGCCGAACGACGGCACCGTTAACACCTTGACGCCAGCTGCGGTGCAAAGATCGACGGCGTGGCGCAGGACCGCGCGCGATGTCGATGGCATGGCAACGATCGCGTATTTGACGCCCAGCCGGCCCGCCCAATTCCGCAAATCGTCGAGCGGGCCGAGTACCCGCACGTTCTGAACCAGACGCTGATGCTTGGCGGTATCGTCGTCGAGCAAGCCGACGACGCGCCATTCGCGACCGCGGCTCAATTCCTTGACCAGGTGCACAGCCGCCTGCCCCGCCCCGAGCACGAGCACCGGCTCGCCAAGCCGGCGCGCCTTGCCGTACAACCAATGTTCTTTCCACGCCCGATAAGCGAGCCGGCTACCGCCCATCATCAAAATCACCAGAATCGGGTGCAGGATAAGGACTGAACGCGGCAGATAAGCCCCCAGGCGGAGAAACAGCAAAGCAGCGGGCGTCAGCACCGCTGCGAAGCCGACTGCCAGGATGATGCGTTCGAAATCAGGCAGGCTAGCGTAGCGCCACATGCCGCGATACAGGCCGAGCCGCAGAAAAATCACCCCATAAATCGGCACCGCCAGAAGCGCTGTCTGCAGCATGTTCCGCATGAACAGATCGGGCACGTCCAGATTGAAACGGAAGACGAAAGCGAGCATCCACGCCGCCGCGACCGCGGCGATGTCATGGAGAAAGGCGAGCAGAGCGCGAAAGTTAGGATTCGCCAGGCGCATTGCTTCGGCTCGCAAGTAGATGTCTGTTCCACTGCAGATCGATCAGGACAAAAATGAGTGCGTAGAGCAGCGCCCAAACCAGTAGCACGAGGTGTTGCGTGGGCTCGCTCTGGGTTCGCGCCCACACTCCGCTGCACCCGCTTGCCAGCATCAGCGCGTATGCGCCAAGCGCGGTATTGCGATGCCCCAGACCCATGAGGATCAGGCGCTGATAATAGTGATCGCGATGCGCCTGCCACACTTTCTCGCACCGCAGCGCGCGCTTGGCCAAGGTCGCACTCGCATCGACGATAAAAGGCGAGAAAACCAGCAGCGGATACCAGGGCTGCCACAACTGCTGTTGCCAACCACTTACGCCGAGCATTGCCGCCAGGAAACCGAGCGGGATGGAGCCGGCATCACCCAGGAAAATGCGGGCCGGACTGAAATTGAAAACGAGGAAAGCCGCCGCGGACGCAGCGACGCAGGCGGCAATCAGGGCCAGAGGCAGGGCGCCGCCGGAGGAGGCGGCGAACGCCAGCGAGCCGAACCCGAATAAAGCCATGCCGCCGGCGAGCCCATCCGAGCCATCCATGAAATTGTACAGATTGGTCATCCAGATCGTCGCGGCTATGACGATGGCAAGTCGCGGCGATGGCATATCCGACACCAACAACAAGGCCGCCGCGGCGGCTACGGCTGAGTGGATCAACAGTCGGACGGCAGCGGGCATGCCGCGCCAATCGTCGAAAAACGAAACCGCGGAGAGCACCGCGGCGCCAAGCAACAAAAGCCGGCTCTGCGGAACCAGCATGAAGCCCGCCAGAAGCACGCCAAGCATGACTGCGATACCGCCGGTTCGCGGCACGGGACGCAAGTGCAAAGAGCGCGCATTCGGATGATCCAGAGCCAACCGCGCCTGATACCGCAGCATCAATGCGATAAGCAGACAAGTAACGGCGGCGGAAACGAGGGGAGCAGAGAATTGACTGAAAGCGCCGGGGATAGGCACGGTTCGATTCTGGCCATCGTAATCGAGCGAGTTTCGCAGACGCGGACCGCTTCTGCAAGCAATCGTCCGGGGCGGATCAAGCCGGGCTGACTCCGGTAAATCATCGGGTTTTCCGGCGCCGATACCAGTCGGCTGTTTCACGCAGGCCCTGTTGCATCGTATAGGGCGGCGCCCAGCCGAGTTCCTCGCGGATTTTCGTGCTGTCTATGCGCAGCGAAGAAGCCAGGCGGTTTAGCGCGGCGCCTCGCCGGAGCAAGGTAGCGGCGAACCTCATCGGAGCGAGGGGGAAAGGGAACACGCGGGCGGGCTTGCCCAGCGCTGCCGCGAGGCGACGAACAAGCTCTGTGGTCGAAACGTCGTCGCCATCGCTGACCAGATAGGTTTTACCAGCGGCAGACGGGTGCTCGATGCAAGCCATGATCGCATCGATCAGATTGCCGAGATAAATCAGGCTGCGCCGGTTGTCGATGCTCGCAAGCGGCAACGGAATCCCGCGTTCGACAGCACGCAGCAGACTGAGAAAATTTCCTCTGACGCCGGGCCCGTACACGAGCGTCGGACGTAGAATCACGACTTCCAGCGCGGTCTCGGCGGCGATGCGCAGCAATGCCTGCTCGGCCTCCCACTTCGATATCGCGTAGGCATCGGTTGGCGCGGGCGCATCGCTTTCCCGAAAGCAGCTTTCGCCTCCCTCGCCGTGGACTTTCACGGTGCTGATAAAAACGAACCGCCGAACCCCCGCCTTGGCCGCCGCGGAAGCCAGCTGCTCGGTACCCGCGCAGTTGATGCGGCGGAATTCCGCGAGCGGATCGACCAGCGCCTCGCTCATTACGTGCACGCGCGCAGCGAGATGAACGAGAATTTCTGTACCAATCAGTGCCGATTTCCAATCGGTTGCGTTGGGTTCGGTAAGGCTCAAGCAACGAGAGCCGGCTAGCGCAGCAATCTCGGGGCGTCGGACTACTCTTGTAACAGCATGACCGGAAAGCGCTAATCGCTCACATAACGCTCTGCCGACAAAACCATTGGCGCCCGTCACGCAAACATTCACGGGCGGGCGAGCACCTTGTCGTATGCGTCCAGCGTTCCCTTGACCATTTGTTCCAGGGTGAATTCACGCAGGACTCGCTGCCGCGCGTTCAGCCCGAGGCGAAGCCTTCGATCGTCGTCGACAAGCAGCGCATTCAGGGCTTGGGCCAATCGCTCAGGATCACGCGGCGGCACCAGCACGCCGGTTTCGTCATCGCGGTTGACGTAGCTCGCGCCGTTATGCAGTTGGCAACCGACGACAGGCTTGCCGCACGCCATCGCTTCGAGTTGGACGAGTCCGAATGCTTCGCTTTGTTCCACTGAAGGCAGGCAGAAAATATCGCAAGCGTGGTAGTAGGCCGGGAGATCGGCGTCGGGTATGCGTCCCGTGAAAACAATACGGTCCTTCAGATTCAACGAACCGCTCAGGGCTTGAAGTTCCTCGTCGACAGGTCCGGTGCCCCCCAGCAACAAAACGGCATTGAAAACGTCGGCCATCGCGCGAATAAGATACTCGAACCCCTTGTAGTAAACATGCCGGCCTACGGTGAAGATGATTTTTTTACCAGGGTAGGTACCTCTTATATTCATCGCAACCGCATCGATTTCCCGACTGCGATCGAATTCGGAATAGTCGATCCCGTAAGGCACGACGTGTAACCGTTCCCGCGGCGCTGATCCGAGCTGTGTCGACGATGTGAAATGCGCCGGAGTCGCGGCGATTATCGCATCGGCGCGGCGCATCAGCCGGTCGAGAAAAGGCCGGTAGAGCGCCAGTATTTTCTTTTGCCTGATGACATCGCTGTGCCACGAAATGACAATCCTGGCGACGCGCGGCAAACAAAAAACAGCCAGATGCGCGAGTGGATCGGGAAAATGGAGATGGGCGATATCGTAGCTGTTTTGTCGCCATATCTTGCGCGCCAGCATGGGCAGCGAAGGCGAAACAGGAACACTGGCAAGGAGCCCATACGATGAGGCTTTATAGACCCGGTAGCCGTCGGCCTGGATGACACACGTCTTTGCGGTTTCGTTCGAGACGATATTATCGACCGTGATGCGACTTTTCAGCTGACCAAGAAGCAGCGCGACATGACGTTCTACGCCGCCGAAGTAGTCCGAATGGAAGCGGCCGAAGTGCAAGACTTTCAAGCTAACGCGCAGCGAGCGCCATTTTGTAAACGGCTGGCGTTTGCGCCGCGCAACGCTGCCAGTTGAAGAGCTTCGGGCGGGCGAGCCCCCGCACGCGCGTATCGCGATCAGATTGATTTCCGATAAAATCAATCGTCATCGCATCAGTATCGAGAGGGCCGACGCGTATCCGGGATTATCGACCACTTTGGGCAGTACATGGCACGACCAGACTTTACGGGGCACGCACGGTCGGCTGCAAAGCCAGCCGGGCGGCGCGTTTCGCGAACCCGTCGTCGAAGGTGACGAACTCCGCGCAATTGGCGGATGATGCGAGGTGCAGCGCGTCGGCAAAATCAATGCCTTGCCTGTAGGCGAAAAGAGCTGCTTCGACAGCTTCCCGGTCTTCAACGCGGACTTGCGCCAGCCCTAACAGATGATCGAGTGCGGAGATGACCTGCTCGCGGGAAAAATCGTAGACCGCGCGCAGTACCCATACCAATTCAAGGGCAACCGTTTTTGGCAAGAACAGTGCCTGCTGCCCAGCCATGAACGATTCGGCGATCCGGCGTTGTTTGCGCGCTTCGCGGTCGGCGGGATCGTCGGTGTAAAAGCGCGTGAGGATATTGGTATCGAGCGCGATCACAGCTTGCCGCGCCGGCGCATCGCTTCCTCGCCGTTCATGTCCGCGATCGACACCCGCGGCCCGATGTATTTGAGCATCCCGGCGCCATCTTCAAGCCGCGATATTTTGTGCCGCACTACCTTCAAGCGCGCTTCCAAGCCTTCAAGCTCGAATTCGACCCGGCTCCCGGGCTCAATCCCAAGCGCCTTTCGGACTGCCTTTGGAATGACTACCTGTCCCTTTTGGGATACTGTCGCCGCCATTG
>JACDAM010000038.1 GCA_013695435.1 Burkholderiales bacterium
CCGCTTGGCTATCTCTCGTGATGAGCCTCCCGACTCAGAATGCGACTGCGCGAATGCGGGTCTGGCGCTCCCTGAAAAGTCTGGGCTGCGTGGCGCTGCGCGATGGCGTTTACCTGGTTCCTTATGGGATAGAGACACAGCAGATTTTGCAAAAGCATCTGCAGGACGTGTGCGACTCAGGCGGCACCGGACACATCCTCGCCGTTGATGCGACCGACAACGCGCAAGCCGAAGCCTTGAAGCGCCTGTTCGACCGCACGGGCGAGTACGCGAATGTCATCGAGACCATCAAGCAATTCCGGGCAAGTCTGAAAAGCATAGAGGAAGGCACGGCGCGGCGTGGGATCAACCGTCTGCGGCGCGAGCTGGCCGCAATCACCGCGATTGATTTCTTCCCCAACCAGGCGAGGGAACAGGCCACGTCCGCGCTTCTGGAAGCGGAAACCGATCTCGAAAGTTTGTTCTCACCCGGCGAACCGCGCGCGCGACCGGGGACGATCGAGAAGTGCGACAAAGCTGATTTCCAGGCGCGTACTTGGGCTACGCGTCAACGCCCATGGATTGACCGCCTCGCCAGCGCGTGGTTGATCAAGCGCTTTATCGATCCCAAGGCCAGTTTTCACTGGCTGGAGAAACCCGGGGACTGCCCGGCGAGCGAAGTCGGTTTCGACTTCAATGGCGCGCAGTTTACGCATCAGGGAAACAAGGTGACCTTCGAGGTGCTGCTGGCGAGTTTCGATTTGCAGGAGAACGGCGCTTTATCCCGTCTGGGGGCAGTTGTGCACTACCTCGACGTAGGCGGCATCCCGGTGCCGGAAGCGACCGGGCTCGAACTCGTTCTGCGCGGGGCGCGCGAAAGCGCCGACAGCGACGATGCCTTGCTGAACCTGGCGATAAAAACTTTCGATTTGATCCATTCCGCTTGGCTGCACGAACTGAAGCCGGAGCGATAAGCGAGGAAACCATGAAACTGACTCTGACAGCGATGCTTGCATTTACGGCAGCAAGTGCGGCAATGGCGGAAACCACCAACTTCGATCAAGCGCAGACCGGGCAGATTCCTTCTGCATGGGTGGCTGGCGTGACGGGAAGCGGTTCGTCGAAGTGGACAATCGAAAGCGATCCGACCGCGCCGAGCAAGCCCAATGTCCTCAAACAATCGGGCAGGGGAGCGTTTCCCTGGTGCGTGTTGCAAGACAGCTCGCTTGCGGACGGCTTTGTCGAGGTGGAATTCAAGGCCATATCCGGCAAGGAGGATCAGGCGGGCGGCGTGGTCTGGCGCTGGAAGGATGGAAAGAATTATTACGTTGCACGCGCCAACGCCTTGGAGAACAACGTTTCGCTGTATTACACGAAAAACGGCAAGCGCAAAACCCTCAAGTATGTCGATGCGCCAGTACCACTCAATCAGTGGCATACCTTGCGAGTCGAATTTTCCGGTAACAAGATCAAGGTCCTCCTCAATGGAAAAAGCACTATCGAATTCGATGACGACCATATCGCGGGGGCTGGCGCGGTGGGCGTATGGACCAAGGCCGACAGCGTAACGTCGTTCGATGATTTCACGTTCGGAGTGGCCCGATGACTCAACCTGCTGCAACAGCCGACTCCACGACCCCTCCGACTCCCGTTACGCTTGCCCAGGCGTTTTGGTTCTGGCTGAAGCTCGGCTTCATCAGCTTCGGCGGACCGACGGGGCAGATCGCGATCATGCACACCGAACTCGTGCAGCGGCGGCGCTGGATCTCCGAATATCGTTTCCTGCATGCCTTGAATTACTGCATGCTGCTGCCGGGTCCGGAAGCGCAGCAACTTGCGATCTACATCGGCTGGCTGATGCACCGGACTTGGGGCGGGATTATCGCCGGCGGGCTGTTCGTATTGCCGTCGGTGTTCATCCTGATTGCGCTGTCGTGGGTTTATTTAGCGTACGGCCATGTGCCGGCGATCGCCGGCATCCTTTATGGATTCAAGCCGGCGGTGACCGCAATCGTCGCGTTCGCCGCCTACCGCATCGGCTCGCGCGCGCTACAAAACAATATCCTGTGGACACTGGCTGGCGCGGCATTCATTGCGATCGCAGTGTTCAAAGTGCCATTCCCTTATATTGTCCTCGGCGCGGCGATCATCGGTTTTATCGGCGGCCGGATTGCGCCCGATAAATTCCAGGTCGGCGCTGGCGGCCATGGCAACGGGAAAAAGAGCTATGGACGCGCGTTGATCGACGACGACACGCCGACACCGCATCATGCGCGTTTCACCTGGCAGCGCCTTGCCTTGCTGATAGCAATCGCGCTCGCGCTCTGGTTGGCCGCGATCGGACTACTGTTCGCACTGTTCGGTTGGAACAGTACGCTGACGCAAATGGGCTGGTTTTTCACCAAGGCGGCCTTGCTCACTTTTGGCGGCGCGTATGCGGTACTGCCCTACGTGTACCAGGGCGCGGTCGAGCAATATCAGTGGTTGACGGCAACTCAGATGATAGACGGGCTGGCGCTGGGCGAGACGACGCCTGGACCGCTGATTATGGTCGTCGCATTCGTCGCCTTCGTAGGCGCGTGGGGTAAGGAGGTTTTCGGCCCAGACGCCTTGTTCCTGGCCGGCTCGGCCGGTGCGATCGTCGCCACCTTTTTTACGTTTCTGCCGTCATTCCTGTTTATCTTGATCGGCGGGCCGCTGATCGAATCTACACATGGCGACCTCAAGTTCACCGCACCGTTGACCGGTATCACCGCGGCGGTCGTCGGCGTCATCCTGAATCTCGCGTTGTTTTTTGCGTACCACATCTTGTGGCCGAAAGGTTTCGAGGGGCCGTTCGACTGGTTTGCCGCTGTGCTTGGCGCAGCTGCGTTCATCGCGCTCTGGCGCTACAAGGTCGGCATCATGCAAGTCATATTTGCATGCGGCTTGGCAGGGCTTGTCTACACCTTGCTGGTACGCTAAGTGGTTGTGAGGTACTGACCTTACTAATGGAGGAACGACAATGAAATGGATTACGCGCGAACACCCGAAAATCGATCGCATTGCATGTCCGTGGTTGATCGCCCGGTTCATCGATCAAAACCCGGAGTTCCTTTATGTACCTGCGGATCAGGTCATGACTGTCGCGGCCGGAACCGGAGCGACTCCTTACGACGTTCCGCATGTCGAACTAAGTCATGTCGGCGAACTGTGCAGCTTTGATGCATTTCTTAAGAAGTACGATCTGCGGGATCCTGCATTGACCGACCTTGCCGTTATCGTCCGGGCTGCGGATACCAATCGCCTGGGCTTGGCACCGCAAGCGGCAGGCCTGCTCGCGGTCTCGCTCGGGCTGTCGAAGAATTTTCCCGACGACCACGAGATGTTAAGGCATGGGATGGTCGTCTACGATGCGCTATATAGCTGGTGCAAGGACTTGCGCGGAGAGATTCATAACTGGACAACTCCGAGCTAAGAGTCGCCCGGCAATTTAGCGGCCACTGATCTATGGCATTGCGATGCCTTGGGCACGTGCGCCGATCCGCTGTTCGTTGAGCGCCGCCAACTGATTGCGTGCGCGCTCGGCTTCGACGATGGCCAGATTGCCATCCAACCGACTCTCTTTGCCGGCCGTGACCCGCTTGCTCGCTATATTGGCCGCACGCTCGACCGAATCTAGCGCCTGCTGCTCGGTTTCAATTCGTAACTGCACCGCGAGCAAGTAATTAATCCCGGGCCTACTGTCCGAACATTCCGAAGAGCAGGAATAGATAGGTTTATTCACAGAAGTACTGTTACCGGTCAGCCCGCATCGACATTGCTTCGTCAAGCATTCCCCGCAGACGGCATCAAAGCTTCATATCAATTTCCCTTGACTCCGTAGTTGCATACAAGGTTTAAGCTTTGGCTAGAGGAGTAAGAGCAATGAATGGACTTACGATAGGAAAGCTCGCTCACGACTCGGGCACCGGGATCGAAACCATACGTTACTACGAGCGCGAAGGTTTGCTGGAGCAGCCTGCACGCACCGCGTCCGGCTATCGGCAATACACGCCCGACGTGATTTCACGGCTGCGCTTTATCAGGCATGCGAAAGAGCTGGGTTTCTCTCTAAAAGAGACCGCGGAGCTGCTATCGCTGAAATCGAATCCGCAGACGACTTGCGGCCGCATAAAGAAACAGACGGAGGAGAAAATTCGCGATATCGAAATCA
>JACDAM010000039.1 GCA_013695435.1 Burkholderiales bacterium
GCCGAAGCAGTCCCTCTCGACTCTGCCGCCAGGGGTGAAAAGGGGGGTGAAGGAAGGGACGACGGGAAGATCGACAGCGCAGACAGCGCAGAATTGCGCGACTTCCTCCAGCACAGACTGCCCGACTACATGCTGCCGTCAGCCTTCGTCATGCTCGATGCCCTCCCCTTGACTGCCAACGGCAAGCTCGATCGCAAGGCACTGCCGGCGCCGGAGTATCAGTCGCAGGAATCTTTTGTGGCGCCGCGTACGCCGTTGGAAGACAAGCTCGCGGGCATCTTCACCGAAGTGCTGAAAATCGACCGGGTCGGTATTCACGACAACTTCTTCGAGCTGGGGGGGCATTCGCTGCTCGTCATGCGGCTTATCGCCGAAATCGAAAGCGCGCTCGGCCAGCGTTTTTCGGTCGCGACGGTGTTTCAGTCGCCGACCATTGCCCGAATCGGCGCTCTGGTGCAAACGGGCGAAGCGACCGACCAGTGGGAGATGCTGGTGCCGATCAATCCCGGTGGCGATACGCCGCCGCTTTTTACCGCGTTTGTCGGGCTCGCAACCGAATTGCGGGTTCTCGGCCGCGAACTCGGCGCAGCCCAACGTTTCTACGGGATCAGCGCGCAATGCTGCGATCCGAAACGGGCCCCGCTGACCACTATCGAAGAACTGGCGGCGTGCTACCTGAACGAAGTGCGCGCGCTGCAGCCGCATGGTCCGTATTATCTCAGCGGCGAGTGCGTCGGCGGCGTGGTTGCACTGGAAATGGCGCAACAATTGCGCGCGTGCGGTCAACGCGTCGCCATGCTGGTATTGCTGGACGCCCCGCCGCCGCCCGCGTTGATGAACGCGCGCTGGCCAGAGCGTAAGCGCGATGCGCGCAAACAGCCCGAGCGTGCGCTTTCGCGGAAACTTCTCGATCTGCTGAAGCGGCCGATCGGTTCGGCGATGCGCGTTGCGAAGCGAATGGTATTCCGGATGTGTGTGCGCTTTCGTCTGAGCTACTCGCATGAAGCCTGGGATGACTATGTCCTCGATATCCAGAACCGCGCCAGAACAAAATACATCCCGCGTGCCTATGCCGGCAAGGTTTCGTTTATCTGGGCTACCATCGGGGCCAATCTGGAGAGGGACGCGCGATACGAACAAGCCTGGCGCATGGTCGTTGCGGACAGCGAGCATCACCGGCTTGCGGTCAAGCACGGCACGATGTTCCGCGAACCCGAAGTAAAGCTTCTCGCCGGGCAGATGAAAATCTATCTTGCCGAGGCGCGAGCAGCGCAAGCGTGGCTGGCCGGGTCGCCCGCCCGTACGTCGCAGGGCCAGCAGCCGGAAGCGCGGGTTGTGGCGCGCATGAGCTGACTTTTCGATGCGAAATTACCGGACCCCCGATGCGCTGCATTCCCCATTGCTTCGCCCTCCCCTTACGCCCTAGCTGAAAGGGAAGCTGCAACATCACTTCATCGCCTCAATGATAAACATCGAGACGCGCCGACTCTCGCTTGACGCTGGTTGCCAGACCCCGCGTTTGGGTACGCGAGAGCAAAGGAATCACCATGTTCGATGATCGCGGGGGAGCGTTGCTGGCCAGGCAGACGCAATCTCTGTCGGCTTTGTTGCACGCCGGCCAGAGCGACGAAGCGCTCGCGATAGCCGCGCCCGAACGCGAACCGCTGACTTACGGCGGGCTGCGCAGGCAGCTTGCTTACGTCCTGCAAAGCCTGCGCGAGATCGGCTTCTGCCGCGGCGACCGCATTGCGCTGGTGTTGCCGAATGGTCCGGACATGGCGGTCGCCTTCCTCGGCGTCGCCGCCGCCGCTGCCGCGGCCCCGCTGAATCCCGGATACCGTGCCGAAGAGTTCGAGTTCTATTTGCGCGACCTGAATGCCAGGGCGCTCATCGTTCAGGCCGGCTTCGATTCGGCGGCGATCGCAGTCGCGCGCCAGCGCGGTTGCGCGATCGTTGAACTCACCGCAGCCAGACCCGCCGGCGCATTCACCCTGTGCTGCAATGGCGCGGCAAAATCCGTCGACGCGATCGCGCCACTCGACGACGAGGTCGCCTTGCTGCTGCACACCTCCGGAACGACCTCGCGGCCGAAACTGGTTCCGCTATCGCAATCGAATTTATGCGTTTCGGCAATCAATATTCGCGACGCGCTCGCCTTGACAGGCAGCGATCGCTGCCTGAACGTCATGCCGCTGTTCCACATTCATGGTCTGGTGGGCGCGCTCTTGTCTTCGCTCGCCGCCGGCGGCAGCATCGTTTGCGCGCCCGGCTTCGACGCGCCGCGTTTCTTCGAATGGATGCAGGAACGCCGTCCAACCTGGTACACGGCGGTGCCGACCATGCATCAGGCGATACTCGCGCACGTACGCGACAAAAGTAGCGCCCGCGCCATCATCGCGCGCAACAGACTGCGCCTGATCCGCTCGTCGTCCGCCGCATTGCCGGCGTCGGTCATGGCCGAGCTCGAAGCGGTTTTCCAGGCGCCGGTGATCGAATCCTATGGCATGACCGAGGCTGCGCATCAAATGGCGAGCAGCCCGCTGCCGCCGCGGACACGCAAACCGCGCTCGGTCGGTGTCGCCGCGGGTCCGCGGATCGCGATCATGGACTCGGCCGGCGCGCAACTCGCGCAAGGTGAAACCGGCGAGGTCGTGATTCGCGGCGGCAACGTCAGCGCCGGATACGAGAACAATCCCGAAGCCAACCAGGCGAGCTTCACAGACGGCTGGTTTCGCACCGGCGATCAGGGTTATCTCGACGCCGAAGGCTATCTGTTCCTGACCGGGCGGCTCAAGGAAATCATCAATCGCGGCGGCGAGAAAATTTCGCCGCGCGAAATCGATGAAGCGCTGCTCGAACACCCGGCGATCGCGCAGGCAGTCGCGTTCGCGCTGCCGCACCCGACGCTCGGCGAAGATATCGCCGCGGCAGTGGTGCTGAAAGAACAAAATTCGACTTCCCCGCAAACCATCCGCGAATTCCTGTTCCAGCACCTGACCGACTTCAAGGTACCGAGCCAGGTCGTCATCGTGCCTTCGATTCCCAAGGGCGCGACCGGCAAACTGCAACGCATCGGCCTCGCCGACAAGCTCAGTGAATATTTGAGGGAAACGCCCACCGCGCCCGGAAACGAAATCGAACAGGCCGTCGTGGACATTTTTGCCGAAGTCCTGAAGATCGAGAACTTCGGCGTTCACGATAATTTTTTTGCGCTCGGCGGCGATTCGTTGCGCGCGACCCAGGTTATGGCGCGCGTTTTCGCGGTATTTGGCGTCGATCTGCCGAACGTCGCCATGTTCCGCCAGCCGACGGTCGCCGAACTCGCGGGGGAGCTTGCCAGGTTGATCGAGAACCTGGATGAGCCATCGCCCGAAATTCTCGCCGAAATCGAACATCTTTCTCCGATCGAGATCGAGCGGCTGCTCGCCGATGAGGTCGGAAAATGACGCGGCAGCAGCAAAGGGGGCGGCGCCCGCAGTGCGACAGGATCGATCGATGACGGATAACAAGACCGACTCACGGGACGACTGCGCCTTGCCTCAAACCACGCCGCTCCCCGACCGGCGCATCCTGCTCGCGCAAAAGCTCAAAGCCGGCCAGGTCGATGGCCACTCGTTGGTCGCGCTCGGTTTGCGAAGGCTCGGCGTTACGCACGTTTACGGCATCTCGGGCACGCCGGTGCACGAAACCCTGGCGGAGTGCGCCAAGAGCGGATTGCGGGTCGTCGGCGTGCGCCATCAGCAAGCGGCCGCCATGATGGCCGCTGCCCAGAACTACGTGAGTGGCCGGCTGGTGGCGGCCGTCATCCTGTCGGCCGGCCCGGCGATCACCAACGCTGCGACCGGCATTCTGGTCGCCTTCGATAACGGCTGGCCACTGCTTGTCCTGGGCGGCAGGCGGCCGCTGCACATGCGCGAGATGGGCTCGTTTCAGGAACTCGATGGCGTCGCGATTTTCCGGTCCATAACCAAGTTTGCCGGTTTGATCGATGCCACCGGTAAGATCCCTGAATCTCTCGCGCATGCGTGTCACGTGGCGAGTAGCGGCGCACCTGGTCCGGTCTATCTCGACGTGACCGAAGAAGCGCTGCAAAAAAGCGCGATTGCCGAGCAGGTCAATTGGCCGCAGCTGCAAGTGTGGGCACAGCCCATCGATGCAGTCGCGCTCGCGCAAGCGGCCGACATCCTTACGAATGCCGAACGTCCCGCGGTCATCATCGGCGACGGCGTTCGCTGGTCCGAGCCTTTCGCCGAGCTTGAACAATTGATCGCTCGCCTGAACGCACCGTTCATCACTTCGCCGATGGCCCGTGGCTTCCTGCCCGACGACCATCCGTTGTGTTTTAACGCCGCGAGGTCGCTGCTGCTTGCGACCGCCGATGTCGTACTCGCTTTGGGCGCAAAACTCGACTGGACTTTTCGCTACGGCGCTGAAATCGCGCGGGGGGCAAAACTCATTCGATTGGGAATAGCCCGCGAGCATATCGATTTGAATGTGCAGCCGACGGTGGGCGCGGTTGGCGATATCAAACGAAGCTTGCAGCACCTGCTCTCGAAGCTCGACCAGCGGCTCGGCAAGCCGCATGTCGCAAACGATGGGTGGCGCGCGTCGCTCGCCGCGAAACGCGAGGCAAGCTTCGACCGGTGGAAAGCACCCGCGCAGTGCGACCTTCATCTGATGACGCCGCAGCATCTGATCCTGCAAATTCGCGACGCGATACCGCGCGATGCCATTTGCGTGATCGATGGCAACGTCATCATGGAAACAGCGCAGCAACTACTGCCGAACTATCGACCTGTATCCCGCTTCACGCCCGGAGCCAACGGCTGCATGGGTACCGGTGTTCCATTCGGGATCGGCGCCAAGGTCGCATGCCCCGAGCGCCCGGTGGTCGTGATTAGCGGCGACCTCGCATTCGGACTGAGCGTAATGGAAATGGAAACCGCGGTCAGGCTGAATATCCCCATCATCGTCATCATCGCGAATAACGACGGCAATGCCGGCGCAATCTTTCAACAAAAATTCTACGGCGACGCCCACCCGGATCGCGTGACCATGTTCGCGCCGGACATTCGCTATGACCAGATCGCCAAGGTTTTTGGCGGTCATGCTGAACACGTCGAACGCATCGAACAGCTCCGACCCGCTTTCGAGCGCGCGCTCGCTTCGGGCCGGCCGGCGTGCATCAACGTCAAAGTCGACCAGTATTCGCCTTTGCCGAGATAGTCGCCACGGGCCAACGACCGGAATAGAATGATCGCTACATGACGACAGCGCGAAAGGCTCGCGCGATTGCTGCAGACCTTCGCGTCGTGCATAGCGGCCGACACTTCCGCAAGTATAGTATGCGAATGTCATACTTTGCGGACTGATCAGAGCATGGCGCACTTTTCCGTAACGCACAAGCTTCTCCTTGCCAAAATTCTGGCGGCAAAGCGAATCCATATTTCTGCACGTAAGAGAGAGATTCCGCGAAGGAGCGCGTCCGGCGCTGCGCCCCTGTCTTATGCTCAGGAACAATTATGGTTTACCGACCAGTTGGAGCCGGGAACGCACGCCTACAACATCGTGCGCGCAATGCGCCTCAAGGGGAGGCTCGATGTCGTCGCACTTGAGCGCAGCCTGAATGAAATCGTTCGCCGCCACGAAGTTTTGCGCACGACGTTTATTGAGGTTGAAGGCGCTCCGGTTCAGGTGATCGCCGCACAAATGACGCTGACGCTGGCGACCGTCGACTTAAATCAGCTTCCCGAGAGCGAACGCGAGGCCGAGATCCGGCGCGCGGCGAGCGAAGAGCTTCGGCGGCCGTTCGACTTGGCGCGCGGTCCGCTGCTTCGGATGAGCCTTTTGCGCCTGAGCGCGGAAGAGCATGTGCTGTTACTAACGATGCATCACATCATCAGCGATGGTTGGTCGCGCGGCGTGGTCTTTAATGAACTTGAAACACTTTACGGGGCTTTTGCGAGCGGGCGGCCTTCGCCGCTGGCCGAGTTGCCGATCCAATACGCGGATTACGCGGTGTGGCAGCGCGAACGTTTTCTGGCCGGGGCTTATGAGCGGCATTTAACTTACTGGAACGAGCGGCTGGCGGGCGCTCCCATGCTGCGGCTGCCAACCGACAGGCCCCGCCCGCCAGTGCAGAGCTTCCGCGGCGCAGCGTGCACCGTGCCGCTTTCCGAGACGCTATCGGCTCAACTCAAGGCGCTGAGCCAACGCGAAGGAGTCACGCTATTCATGACGCTACTGGCGGCGTTTCAAACGCTGCTCGCGCGCTATACACAGCAGGACGACATCGTCGTCGGAACCGATGTCGCCAATCGCAATCGGCTCGAAATCGAAGGACTGATAGGCTTCTTTATCACTCATGTCATCCTGCGCGCCGATTTATCCGGCAATCCGGATTTTCTTACGTTGTTGAAGCGCGTGCGACAGGTCGCTGTGGACGCTTTCGCCCACCAGGATGTCCCGTTCAGCAAACTTGTTGAAGCGCTGAAACCGGAGCGTAGCCCGGGTTATGCTCCGTTATTCCAGGTCTTATTCGTCCTACAGAATATGCCCGGGCAAAATCTCAGGCTCGCCGGGCTCACGCTGAGTGAGCTGCAGCTCGACGTTCAAACGTCAAAGTTCGATCTCGCGGTATTTGTTTATGAGACCGGGCGCGGAATCGTCTCGAATTGGGTATACAAAACAGATCTTTTCGACGCCGCGACCGTCCGCCGCATGGCGGGGCATTACGAAACTCTGCTTGGAAGCATAATCGAGCAGCCGGATGCGCCGCTGAGCACTTTGGAAATGTTGACTGAACCTGAGAAGAAAGCGAAAGCTATGGAAAGAGAAGAACGGCAAAGTACACGAATTAGAAATCTGAGGGGCGCCACGCGCAAGCGTGTCAATCTCGCCCAGGTCGCGGAGATAAAAACCGGCTATCTGGAAGCCGAAGAGACGCTCCCCCTCGTGATAGAACCGGCGCTTGCCGATATCGATGCGGTCGGTTGGGCTGGCAATAGTCAGGCTTTGATCGAATCGCATCTGTTGGAACACGGCGCAATATTGTTCCGCGGCTTCGACGTGACGTCAGCCGCCGAATTTGAGCGATTCGCCTCGGCGCTCTGCCCGCAGTTGTTCGGTGAGTACGGCGACTTGCCGCGCGAGGGCGTCGCAGGCAAGGTTTACGGTTCGACGCCGTATCCGGCCGATCAGGCTATCCTGTTTCACAATGAAAGCTCGCACATGCATCGCTGGCCGACGAAGATCTGGTTCTTCTGCATTAAATCCGCCGAGCAGGGCGGCGAGACGCCGATCATCGACTGCCGCAAGATCTACCGCCAGCTCGATCCGAAGTTGAGACCGCGCTTCGCCGACAAGAAGCTCATGTATGTCAGAAACTATGTCGGAGGGCTGGACGTCGATTGGCAAACTTTTTTCCATACCATCGAGAAATCGGTGGTCGAAGACTATTGCCGCAAAGCCGGACTCGGCTTTGAGTGGACCCACGATGGTACGTTGAAGACGCGCCAGATTTGCCCAGCGATCATCGCCCATCCCCAAACCGGCGAAATGGTATTTTTTAACCAGCTGCAATTGCACCATATCTCGTGTCTCGATGCCGCCGTGCGCGACTCGATGCTGTCGCTATTTGGCGCGGAAGACTTGCCGCGCAATGTTCTATACGGCGACGGTACGCCGATCGAGAACTCGGTCATGGATGAAATCGGCGCGCTTTATCGCGAGATCGCGGTCAGCTTTCCCTGGCGCGAGAACGACATCCTGATGCTCAACAATATGCTCGTTTCGCATGGCCGCAACCCCTACGTCGGCGCACGAAAAATCGTGGTGGCGATGGGCGAAATGTTCAAGCTTGAGAATCTTTCGTCCGAGGCGGCGACGGCTTCGACATGAACGACAGCGGGCAGGACGCCGTTCTGGAAGGCAGTCGGCTTTCTCCGCAGCAAAAGCACGTCTGGCTATCGCAGCAGGCGAATCACGATCAGCCTGTTCTTGCCCAATGCGCGCTCAGGCTCACCGGGGCTCTCGACACGCAAGCCTTGCAACAGGCGTTGCAGAAGATCATCGACCGCCACGAAATCCTGCGGACCGGGTTTCATCGTCGCCCTGGAATGAAAACCGCGTATCAGGTGATTGTCGAACACGCCGAGCCGGTTTTACGCACTGTCGATCTGACCGGCCGCGACGCCAGCGAACAAAAATCCAGTTTTGATGCTCTCTGGCGCGAGGAGCGCGAGCGGGCTTTCAATCTGAGCGAAACCTCACCGCCGCGCCTGACGTTACTGTCCTTGGCGCAAGACGAGCACGTATTGCTGATCGCCGTGCCCGCGCTTTGCGCTGATCCGCGGACCTTCCACAATCTGGCGCGTGAAATCAGCGGCATCTACGGTTGGCAAGGCGAGCAGTCCGAAGTCGAGCTTTTGCAGTATGCCGATTATGCCGAATGGCAGCATGAGTTACTCGAGGCAGACGACGAACATGCGCAAACGGGAAAGGCCTATTGGCAAGCTTTAACATCCTTGCCGAATCTCAGGCTTCCGTTCGAAAACGAGCCGGCAAGGCAGGTATTCAAACCCGACTTTCTGGATTTGGATCTTGCTACGGAGCTTGTAGAAGGGCTTGAGGCGACCGCCCGCAACGAACAAACCTCTGCCTCCTCTGCCTTCACGATGTTGTTGGCGTGCTGGCGGATCCTGCTATATCGATTAACCGCACAGCCCGACTTCCCCATCAACGTCCTCTGCGACGGCCGGGAATACGAAGAACTGCGCGACGCCCTCGGCTTGTTCGCTAAGAATCTGCCGGTCCGCTGTATTTTAACGGACCGCCTGAGCTTCACTGAAGTCTTGCGCGAAACCGAACGCGGCCTGCACGCGGCGCGTGAATG
>JACDAM010000040.1 GCA_013695435.1 Burkholderiales bacterium
CAGCATCGTATTGAGCGCAGTAGCGAAGAACGAAGCCAGGAACGTAAGAAAGATGACCGGAGTTTCGGTGCCGGTAAACATGATGATGGAAAGCGGCACCCAGGCCAGAATCGGAATCGGCCGAAGCACCTCGAAAAGCGGGAACACGTAATCGCGAAAGGTTTTTGACCAGCCCAGAAACAGGCCTAACGGAACACCAAGCGCAGTCGCGAGCAGGAACGCGATCCCGACCCTGCGAACACTCACCCAGATGTGCTCGTAATACTCCGGCGTGTAGATGGATAGGCCGTAGGTGGGATCTTCGCTCACCCATTCCTTCACCACCACAGTGAGTCCCGGCATGTCCTCGAAACGCGGCAGCCGCAAGACTTCCACCGACATGTACCAAAAGCCCAGAAACAATGCGATGCCGAGCAGCATCAGATAGGGGTTCGGACTTTGCAGCCACTGCGATACCCTATACATCGTGAGCCCAAGTCCGCTCGGCTGGGCTATCTGGTCTCGCCGCGCAAATTCCTGCATCTCGGCGACAGATGCGGGAACGTCGAAATCCTTCGTTATCATCGTGGCAAACCGGCTCATCACGACATCCCCGGTCGTCGGATCTTTGTCAAAGAGCTTGAGCAAATCAACGCCGTTTATTCTTAGAGTCTCGGTCTTCTCGATACAAACGGTTTTGGCGAGGCGGGTTGGCTTGGCTTTGAGCAATGCAGCCCAGCCAAAAACATCACCCGGTCCCATGGTTTTTTCCATAGTCACGGCGCCGACTCCTGAGCCCAGACTATGCTGTACGCGGCCCGAAACCACGATATAGATGTCATCTGCTTTTTCGCCAGAATGGTAGATGACATCGCCTTGCGCGTAGGCCACGCGCCTCGCCAACAGCGCGATGCTTTCGTGCATGGATTCGGAGACGACCTGAAACGGCATCGTCCCTTTCACCAACGCTTTAACTTCAGCGGCTTGCGAGGCGGTAAGTTCAGCGGGATGAGCCATTTTAGATGACCTCAAGTGTGTAAATAGCCTGCGCGAGCTTCAAGGTAAGGAACCAGGGGATTCAGCTTTGCTGCATCCTGCTCGGCAAATCGTCGAGGCCATGGGAGCGGAGCCGGGCATCGCAGACGCAAACCTGTTCCCTTATTTGCCGACGTAAGCGGTCAGAGGCTGCGCTTTGATCACCCCTACTGGCGACTTGAGCCCACGCTCTTTCAGGATTGCCTGAGTGAACTCCGGCATGATCGCTTCCGGGCGAAGCTTGTTGACGTTGATGCTCTTGATCTCGTTCAGGAACACCGTCGAACGATTGATCAGCTCCAGCGTCGGCTCCGTGAAGGTATAGTGTAGCTCGTTACGAACCGGCGCACCGCCTACGTTTTCTGGAAATTGTCCGAAGGCCGCCGTCCATAGGACCTTCTCAGAGAATCCGGTGGTCTGCTCGGTAGCCATCTTCACGACTTCCTGCGCATTCTTCGGATCGGCGAGGAACAACTGCGCGTCGAGCTCGGCTTGCAACCAGGCTTTTACGATGTCGGGACGCTGCTTGATCAAATCCGCGCGCATCGCCATGAACGCGGCATCGTTCTCTTTTACAGAGATCCCCGAAGCTATCCGCTTCGCCAGCCCCTCCTCGACGAGACGGCTCGCGGTTGGCTCCCAAATGACGGCGGCATCAATTTTGTTGGCGCGGAAGTTACTGGTGATGACCTCGATATTCTGATTGAGGAAAGCCTTGGGCTGCACGCCGGTCTTCTTGAAAACCGCTTGCGCAAAGCGATCGGTGCAGCTTCCCTTAGGCACCGCCACATTCTTTCCGTCCAGCCACTTGATTGCTTCATTCGCGTTGGCGAAGTCGGGCGCGCCCTTCTTTGCAAGGAAGATGTTGCACTGGTCATGAGCCAACCCCAGGTTCGCGACAAGACGTACGTCGGCGACATCCTGTTTGGTTGTAGAAACAATGGCCGGCATATCCCCCATATAGCCGATGTGCTGCTTACCCGCCAACATTGCGTTCACGATGATCGCGCCTTGGAGACCGATCTGGAACTCTACCGTCGAGCCCTTGGGTAGATAGTTCTCGTAAAACTTCTTCCCTCGCATGACGAGCCCGGACCAGGCTTGCGTATAGTAAGGCTGATAACCCACGACCAGCTTCACAGGCTCGCCCGGCTTGCCGTAGTTCAAATCCGCAGCGCTAACTGGTTTTATAAAGCCGATCGCAAGCAGCGCTGTCGCTACGATCAAGCCAGTTTTCCATTTCATCATTTAAGTCTCCTCTGATATCTTATAGGTTAAAAGAAGTTTCGACTGGCCTCAACCATGATCAGTTCATTCCGCGCCGGAACCAATCAAGTGCTTGGTAATAAGAGACGATAGCCGGCGCATAACGATAAATCCATCTGCCGGAACCGACTCCAACATTTTTAGCGTCTGTTTTCCGTTGATTGCCAGCAACGAAGACTTCTCCAGACACGTAGCGGAGGCGATGCGTTGCGGCTGATTTTCGAGCAGCGCAGCCCAGCCGAACACCTCTCCCTTACGCAGCATAAACCCTGCGGCCCGAATGCGTTCTTCGCGCCCGACTGCAAAATTGACCCGCCCAGTCTCCAGAACGTAAAAATCTTCGACTGGATCGCCTATCTTGTAGAGCGCGCTTCCCTGTTCAAAGCTTTCACTGCGCGCGAGCGCGATTATTTTCTCGAGTGTCTGTTCTGAAACGCCGTCAAAGAGCTCGGCCATGCGGAGCGCATTGGGAGGCACGATATAAAGCGAGCCATCCTCCGTTTTCACATCGTAGTACACGAGCGGCGCCTCGGCGGAGCCCATCGGGGCGCCGGTACGGATATCCCATTGCCATAAATGCATGTGACAGGTAAGCACGCAACCATCGTACATGCCTTCTTCCAGCTCGACGTCCTGATGCGGACAGACCGGCTGGTAGGCGAAGTAATCTTCTCCGGAATGGGCTATCAAAACGCGCAATCCGCCTTCCGCTTCGAACGTGCGCATTCCATTTTCAGGAACCTCTTCCAAAGAACACACGCGTCGCTTGCTCATCTTAACTAAACTTGTCGTAGCGGATGTTGTCAGTCGTGAGCTTCCCTTTGACTATCAGGGTGCGCAGCGCCGTATCCACAACGGGCGTCGGACCCGCCAGGTACGCACGGATGTTCTGATATTTGCCGTCCATCGCTTGCGCCGCGACGTCGTGCACAAACCCCGTGCCGAACAGAAGGTCCGGGTGAGCTTGCTTGAGCGAGGCGGGGGCATCCTCTTCCGAGAACACGACAGTAACTTGCAGACGCTCGGGGAACTGACGCACAAAACCCTCGAGCTCGTCCAGAAAGAAGCTGTCTTTTGCGGTGCGCACCCCAAAAAAGACATAGCCCCGGTACTCGTTAAAATACTGCTCTTGACTGGCTCGCGCCAGGATGGAAATGATTCCGGCTATCCCACTTCCCCCGGCAATACACAGTATGTTTTTCTTGACGTTGGGAAAAAACGTCGCATGTCCGAGCGGACCGCATAGATCAACCGGTCTGCCTGCTATGCTTCCAGAGTCGAAGAGCCACTGCGAAAGCCCTCCTCCGGGCTTCTTCTTTACGACAAACTCCAGTTTCTTCGCGTCACGCTCGAAATTAACCATGGAGTAGCCGCGGAAGCCCGTCACACCCGGCGCCTCCATCACAACAAACTGGCCCGCGTCAAAATTCTGTGGATTATCGAGCTCGATTTCCAAGTGCATGACATCGGGGGTCAACATCCTGGTCGCACGGATCACGCCAAAGAACGACCTGGGTAGACACGCACCGGGATCCATCGTATAGACAAAATTGCCGACTTCCACCGTGCAGTCAGCGCGCGCGACGCACTGACACATGAGAAATTCATTCAACTCGTTCTTGCAATACTTGTGTCCCGGCGCTTCCGGCCACGGGTCGTAGATCTTGCCGTCGATCAGCCTGGCTTTGCACGTTCCACAAGTTCCCGTGCTGCACTCATAAGGAAGATCGATGCCGCTGCGCAAGCCTGCAAATAGCATCTGCTCCTTATCGTGAGCCTGGAAATGATATGCCCGGTTTCTGGCATTGACCTGGATCTTCATAGGGTCCCGAGCGCCATCTCAAAACGGTATGTGATAGCCAAACCCGAACATTCGGGTGTCCAGTTTTACCACGCGTTTCAAAAGCTTTGAAGCGTCGCCGTTAAGCTTCACCGTATCGTGATACTTGCCAACGGCAAACAACTCGGTCGCGCCGCCGTCGAGCGTGGTCCTGAAAATCTGCAAAGCAGAAACGACCGATGCCTGCTTGTTATCATCGTCATACTGCACCGTGTATACGGTCGCATGACGGGTGAGCGGTGAATGGTCGCTGTTATGGCGCGGGAGTTGGGTAAGCAAAGTCTGCAGCCCGGCTTTGTCATGCTCCAGCCAGGTCATCTCCTTGCGGATCTCGGGACTGTGCGCAGTGATGGTGTAATGGAATTCCGGATCGCAAAGATCGAGGTAGGCTTTGACATTCTTCTCATCGAGGGTGAGACAGGATCTGTAAATAAGTTCGTGAATCGCTTGTGTCGCATTCACTGTAGGCTTCTCCTCAAGCAGCGGCCCGGCTGGTTTCTTCGCCCATCGGGTCATACGATTTGCGTGCCATGCGCCGGCTCCACTCCGCATAGAAGTGACGCATCCCGCCCTCGTCATGGATCGTCATGTTCTCTTCGCGCCCATGGATCACCCACTTACTGTCGGTGCTCTCACGCATCGCACGCCCCTGCCCGTGCACGCCCAACAGGTCTTCGTGCAGGTTGCGGCCAAACGGCCCCCAGATCGTGTTGTGGTCTTGAATGCGCTCGGCGCGCTGCTCGGGAGTATCGCTCTTCAGACCTAACCCGCGAAACTCAACGATCAGCTTGTTTGGACCTAACGGAATCGCCGTATCCAAACGCAATACCGACGTGCGCAGGTTGTATGTCATCCCCGGAAAGATGTCGATCAGAATCCAGCCGCCGGGGGCGAGCGCGGGCCAGCCTACGCCGCGTTGTTTGCTCCCTTCATAAGCGTCGTACTTGATCTCCATCGAGCCGACCGTAGCGTGCCCGTTCGGAAAGCCCTCATACTTGCGGTCGTAATAGCCGGGCTGCATCATCCCGGTCACGCGATTAAAGTAATGCATGTAATCGTGGTAGAACTCGCTGTTGGTGTCGTGCCAAAGCTTGTAGTTGGTGTCGACGATTGCTTTGTGGTAATGGAACACCTCCAGCGGCATTGAAAGCTGCTCGTCCAGCATGTTCATGGCGTCGCCGATGAATTCCTTCAGTGAACAGGAGTTATCGTCTACGTTGACCCACGCGAAGCCACCGAACCCGATCTCGGTTTTTACTTCGCGCAAGCCCGCATCCGCCTTGCAGAACCGATCCTGAAATCCCTGCTCTTCGCGGGTTATGTCAACACAATTCCCCTTGGCATCGAACGCCCACGCGTGAAACATGCAGGTGATGCGCTTGGCGTTGCCCACCGGATCGTAAAGCAACGTGTTGCCGCGGTGTGGGCAGATGTTATAGAAGCTGCGGACTTTCATGTCCTCCCCGCGCACGACGATCAGCGGAGACCCGCCGGGATGGCTGAAAGTCCTGTAGTCATAAGCGTTGGGGATCTCTGATTCGTGGCAGGCAATGATCCAGCTTTTGTTGAAAATCTTCTCCTGCTCTTCCCGAAAAATCTGTCCATCGGTGTAGATACGGGTATCGACGTAATGAGTGGAAGGAAAATTCGGTTTTTGTATCCATTGTTGCCCGTTGCGCGACATGTCAAACCTCCAGATGAGTTGAATAAGAGTCCCACGTTCGCAGCAGTTAGCGTGCCAATCTGCTGCAACCTCTAGCCTACTGATGTTTATATCTTTTAGTATAGCCTAACAATCGCTGTTTCAAGGAGAAACAAAAATCATGTTTCCGATAGAACCCGGAGTTGAAAATGCTACTCTACTTTGCGCCGCTGCTCGGGAACACGCACGGGCGGGCGTGGTCGCGCTCCCCACAGCCTGCCCTACAAAAACAATCTGACTCGCTCCAGCTCTTCTCGCCTTTTTGCCATACGTTCGCCAAGCTCTTGCAGCTCCATCCCCTTGAGCTTTGGTACGAGCCGCTGCTCCTCTTCCTCGAGTTGACGCTTTACGGTCTCGACAAAACCTTGAAACTTTGTAATCCTCGTGCTCGGAGAGTGAGTCGCTGAAATCTCTGACATCGTGTGCGTTTGCTCCTCATAATCGCGAGCGGCCCAATCTGCCACAGAGCTGTCCTCGAGCGCTTCGTTCATTGCGGGAATAACCAGCTCCTGGCGCAATGCTCCGTGAATAGCGATCTCGGCAAGCGACGAGGCGATGAGCCGCTGCCGCGCGTCGTCCTCTCGAGCTTCGTCAAACCTATCCAATAATCCTTTAATCCTTGCATGATTCTCAAGGAGCATCTCGATTGGGCTCTTCGTCATGGTCTTTTCTCCATTCCGGACATGCGCCGAATTCTCGTTCCGGCGGGGCGAACAAGCGAATGAATCATTCCAGGAACACGCAGGAGTGTATAGCCCCATTTGCGCTCCTACGTCTTGGATCACACTCAGCTTACCTTGAGTATAGACGCGTTAGTGCAAGTTTGTACCGCGCCTTTTCTCAATTTCTACAGACGTTAGCTAATCTCTCCGCAGCTCGCCATTGGGTAATCTCGTATTGCACTCTACAAAAATTCTGGTCTTGCAGCGGCGACAGATCTCTGAATCCAGTTTCGAATAGATTAGAGGAATCACTTTGGGTCCCATCGCGAACATGTTTCCCTCGCCAATGTCCTCAAGAAACCCACTGCGCTTGAAAATCTGGAACACCGAATTTTTCAGACGGTGAAAGTAAAGGCCACCGCCCAACTTTTTGCGTCGCCTGGCCTCGCCTGCGAGCATGTCGACGCCTGCAAGATCGACGAAATTGATGCCAGTCCCGAGAATCAGCACATGTTTAAAGTCCGGATTGGATTGATCATAGCCTCGTAGCGTGCGCTGCACACTGTCAACCGCTCCAAAGAAGATCGAGCCGTCGAGAAATATCATCTTTAGTTGGCAGCATCCCGGCTTGTCAGACCTGGGTACGAAATGATAGCTGCCTTCTTCAGGAGCCGGCACTGCCTCGCGAATGACCGGCCGCGAAGTGCGGTACAGGTACGAGAGCAGCGAAAGCAGCACCCCGAAGAAAATTCCTTTCTCGAGGTCAACTAGGGTTCCAATGAAGGTGACCACAAAGATAAGGGATTCCGCTCCGCTCGCCTTGAATATCGTTCTGATATGGTGAAAATCCACGAGCCCATAAGCGATAAGGAAGAGGATCGCGGCCATTGCAGCGATTGGCAAATACGCAGCAAGCGGCGCGACAAACAATAGCGTGATGACCAGAAATCCAGCCGCAAACACTGTCGCCAGCGGAGTTTGCGCTCCGGCCGTATAGTTCAGGCCGCTTCGATTGAATGACCCGCTGGACGGGTAGCCGGAAAAGAAGCTGCCGACGATATTCGCGAGTCCCTGCCCGATGAATTCCTGGCTGGCATCGATACGCTGCTCGGATCGAACTGCAATTGCGCGAGAGATCGAGATTGCTTCCGTCAGTCCCAGCATGGTAATGGCCAGGGCGCTGAACAACATGGAATTGATCGCCGAGAATGAAAAGTCAGGGTGCGACAAGGGCGGAAGACCTCGTGGAAGCGCACCTACAGTGTGGATCTGGGTCTTCCCCAGTCCGATGGTCGTGCTCAAAACCAACGCGAATAGACTACCAATAACCATTGCCACTATCAGGTACGGAACCTTTGGGTAATACCTTCGCGTCAATATCCCACTAATCAACGTGACCACACCCACCGCGGTGGCATAGGGATTGATGTCGCGAGCCATGATAACGAAGAGATGCATCGTCTCGTAGAAGGAGGTGCCACGGGGAATGTTGATGTCGAAAAAGTTTTTGATCTGACTGGTCGCAATCAGCACGGCAGCCCCGACAGTGAAGCCGATCACGACGGTATGGGAAATGAAGTTCACCAGCATTCCCATGCGCGCTGCGCCAAGGGCGAATTGAAACAGCCCGGTGAGAAAGGCCAGCGTCAAGACTAGGCCGACGTACTGGGAAGTGCCCGGCTCGGCAACTGGGCTTACCGCGCCAAAAACGAACAAGGAGATCGCAGTGGTAGGACCGCTGACCAGATGCCAGGATGAGCCAAATAGCGCTGCGACCGCCGCAGGTACCATCGCGGCGTAGAGGCCATATTCCGGGGGCAGGCCAGCAATGCTTGCAAATGCGACGCCCTGGGGCAGCACGATGATAGCGCCGGTGAGGCCCGCGATCGAATCCGCGCGGGCGGTCTGAACATTGACCAGCGGCCACCAGCGCAAGAATGGAAAGACGGTGTAGAGATGAAGATGGAAGGTGTCTTTCATGGAAATGGCAACTCGGGAGCCGCCATAAGGGGATGTCCCTTGATTGTAGACGTGAAGCCTCCAAGTTTAGGTCCCGGTGCGCCGTACTGCTATCCAAACCTAATAGGACTTGAAGGTTAGGATATTACCTGATAGTAGAGATTTTGCGGGTGGTTGGCCTGGGCGAAGAAGAACCAGCGCTCGGCGATAAGTCCGGCATATTGCGCGGCGAAGGCAAGACCAAGGAGCGCCGCCGAGGCGGTGGCCAGCCCGACACTCACAAGTACGGTGGGCACCAAAAACGTCAGCACCAGGAAGATCCATTTCACCGATCGGAGAAACTTGGGGGTTTTTCCATGGAAGAACTCGCGGGTATTGAAAGACCCGCCCATGAATCCCTGCGATTTCTGAATGACTTTGGGATGTTTGATTCCAGTCGCGGTCTGGATTGTGGATTTTGGCTTGAGACCGGCGTTGCGGACAAGCGATGCAGTTCGGGTAAGCAGTGCGGCCAACGTCAGAATGATGGCGGTGGGCGCATAGATCCCGAGCAGCTGCGGCGCGGCCCACGCGCTGAAGGCACTCGCCAAAGTAAAACCCGATGCGGTGCCGAGAAGAAAATAGTTGACGAGCGTGAGCGGTGTCGCCCATTCCTGAAGGAATCGAATGCAGGCGTAAATCATACCGGTGCACACGAACAAGGTGAGGCAGACGATCACGCCGAGGGCGACGAGAACCCAATGCGCGGGAGTGTCCGCCCAGCCAACAAAATGAGCGAGCCCGTAGACAAACACGAGCCCCATAAAGAGGGGGTGCACAATCACCTCGCGTGAAAGCCAAGACGTTCGCCACTTCGCTCCCGAGCGCCAGGCGCGCTCCGGCCGGCCCAGGTGAAAGAAAGATGCAATCAATCCGCCGCCGAGCAGCACAAGCGAGATGGCAGCACCGAGCGCGTAAAAGCTACGCGGCTGCTGCGCAGGCACCTGTCCCACAAGCGTCAGCACTTCTGCGGTCACGAGAGCGAGATAAAGCCCTTGAGCCGCGCCAATCAGGGTGGTAAAAAAGATGACCGAGAATGCCGGGTGCATTTTTGAAGTGAAGCAGGTGAACAGCGAACGGAGAGAAGATCTTTCTGCTTACCGTTCATGCTAAGCCGTAAAACTATCCTCGCTCGTTCCAATCGAAACTCCGCCCGCAGGCGGCACTTCTTTTTTGAGCGGGTTGGCCGCTCGCTGCAGCTCGTCTTCGTGGATTTTGATTTCGGTCTTGCGCCGCGGGAGATAATGATTGGAAGGCCTTGTTCCCCATTCCGGCATCAACGCATAGCCGCCGCGCTCCCGGACCGCCACCGATACTTCGGAGTTGGGATCATGAATATCACCGAACAGGCGAGCGCTGGTCGGGCAGGCCATCACGCACGCTGGCTTCCGGTCCTGGGGAGGCAGTTCTTCGTTATAGATGCGATCGACGCACAGCGTGCATTTCGTCATCTCGTGCCGTTTTTCGTCAATTTCCCGCACGCCCCAAGGGCAGGCCCACGCGCAATACTTGCAGCCGATGCATTTGTCGTAATCTACGAGCACGATCCCGTCCTCCGGCCGCTTGTAGCTCGCGCCGGTGGGGCACACCGGAACGCATGGCGGGTCCTCGCAGTGCAGGCAGGACTTCGGAAAGTGCACGGTCTCGGTATCGGGGAACTCTCCCACCTCGAAGGTCTGCACGCGGTTGAAAAAAGTCCCTGTGGGCTCTGCGCCGTAGGGGTTTTCATCTACCAGCGCACCCGCATGACCGGAGGTATTCCATTCTTTGCAGCTCGTCACGCAAGCATGGCAGCCCACGCACACATTCAAATCGATCACTAAACAGAGCTGAGTCATGTACGTCCTTTCCCTCCGGCGAAGTACGCGCGCCAGCCGCGCCCAGACTCAGGTTTCCCCGGCGCAGGTTTCGGAGACTCAAACTGCGGCCAAGTTTCTTCGGGTTCCGATTCATCCGCGCGGTAGATGCGCACCCTTACATCGTACCAAGCGGCCTGACCCGTCACTGGATCGGCGTTAGCCAACAGGCTGCCATCGGCGTCTCGCGGCAACTCTTCGGAAATGAGATGGTTCAGCAAAAACCCCAGGCGCGATTCATTGGCGTCCGGCTCAAGATTCCACGCGCTCTTCGCCTTGCCGATCGCATTCCAGGTCCATACCGTTCCCGGTTCCACCGCTTCGCTGTGGCGCGCCATACAGCGCACGCGTCCCCACTGGGATTCGACCCAAATCCAGTCATCGTCTTTAATACCCTGTGCGAGCGCGGTGCGCGGGTTCACGTACAAATAGTTGTGAGAGTGAATTTGTCTCAACCACGCGTTTTGTGAATCCCAGGAGTGGTACTGCGCCATGGGGCGCTGCGTGATTGCGTTGAGGGGATATTTTTGTTTATCGGTCATCTGCGCTTCCAGCGGCTCATAGTAGAACGGCAGCGGATCCATGAACTTCTCCACCCGACTCTTCAGCCGCTCCGGCGGTTGCCTGCCTGCCCCCTTACCTTGCGCGGCAAGACGGAAAGTCTGCAGCGTCTCCGAGTAGAGCTGAATCAGAATTGGATCGTGGAATTTCTTGAATCCCACGCTCTCCGCCCATTTAAGATACCCCTGGTTGCAGTTGCGCATGTAGCGGTGCGATGGCGCCATCTCGTAGTAGAAGACGCAGTTGTTCTTCGCGTACATCTCCCATTGCTTCGGATTGGGTTCGCCAACCAAGGCCTTGTCACCGTTCTTTCCGCGCCAGCCTGTCAGAAAGCCAATGCCCGAACCCGGCGCGGTTTCGAAGTTGACGACGAAGTCGGGATAATCGCGGAACTTCCGCGAGCCATCGGAATTCACGAAGGCTGGAAATTTCAAGCGCGAAGCCAGTTCGACAAGCACTTCTTGAAATGGCTTGCATTCTCCGGTGGGCGGCACCACCGGAACGCGCACCGAGTCCATCGGTCCGTCGAACTCGGAAACGGGCCGGTCGAGCATCCCCATCACGTCATGCCGCTCAAGGTAGGTGGTGTCTGGAAGAATCAGATCAGCGAACGCGGTCATTTCCGATTTAAACGCGTCGCACACCACGAGAAATGGAATCTTGTACTCGCCTCGCTCGTCCTTGTCGTTCAGCATCCTGCGAATTTCCCCAGTGTTCATCGCGGAATTCCACGCCATATTGGCCATGAAGATGAGCAGTGTGTCGATCCGGTAAGGGTCTCCGCGCCAGGCATTGGTGATGACCGAATGCATAAGCCCGTGCGCGGCCAGCGGGTATTCCCACGAGAAAGCCTTGTCGATGCGAAGCGGCTCGCCGCGCTCATCGATGAACAGGTCTTGAGGGCTCGCGGGAAATCCCAGCGGCGGTCCCGGGAGCGGCGTGTTCGGCTTCACGCAATCGGGCGAATTGAGCGTCCTCGGGTAGGGCGGAATGCCTCGCGGATACGGCGCCTTGTGCCGGAAGCCGCCAGGGCGGTCGATTGTGCCCAGGAGGGTCATCAGAATCGCGAGCGCTCGTATGGCGTGAAAGCCGTTGGAATGAGCCGCCAGCCCGCGCATCGCGTGAAAAGCAACGGGCTTGCCGGTAACTGTTTCGTGCTCTTTTCCCCAGGAATCCGTCCACGCGATCGGAAGCTCGATCGTATGATCGCGAGCGGTGATCCCTATCTCGTGCGCGAGCCGTCGGATCGTCGCCGCCGGGATTCCCGTAATATCAGAAGCCCATTCTGGAGTGTAGCCGGAAACTCGCTCTTCGAGCAATTGAAAAGCAGGTTTGACGGGAGTGGCGTCCGGCAGCACGAAACTGCCACGCAGCCTGGGGTCGGCGTCTTCCGCGTGAGTCGGCACCGGCTTATCGGTGATGCGGTCCCACCACAGCTTGTTCTGCGGATATTCTGGATTGTGGACGGGAGTCTCGTGGTCCTCAATGAAAAGGCCGAAGCGAGAGCTTTCTGAGTCTTGGTTTACAAGCTGCCCAGCATTGGTATAGCGAGCTAGAAAATCACGATCGTATAGACCGAGCTCAATAATTTCGTGAATCAAGGCAAGCAGCAACGCCCCATCAGTTCCCGGCTTGATCGGCACCCATTCATCGGCTATCGCGGAATAGCCGGTACGCACCGGATTGATGGAAATGAACTTCCCTCCGCTGCGCTTGAATTTTGAAATCGCGATTTTGAGCGGATTGGAATGGTGATCCTCGGCAGTGCCAATCATCACGAAAAGCTTGGCGCGGTCCAAATCCGGACCGCCGAACTCCCAGAAAGAGCCGCCGATCGTATAGATCATGCCGGCCGCCATGTTTACCGAACAAAATCCCCCGTGCGCCGCATAGTTCGGGGTTCCGAATTGACGCGCGAATAACCCGGTCAAAGCCTGCATCTGGTCACGGCCAGTGAACAGCGCGAACTTTTTCGGATCGGTCGCGCGGAGGTGCGCAAGACGCTTTTCCAGCATCGCGAACGCCTCGTCCCAACTGATCTCGACGAAGTCAGCAGATCCGCGCTCGGCGCCTTCGCGGCGCAGCAAGGGCTTCGTGAGCCTGGCCGGCGAATACTGCTTCATAATCCCCGACGCGCCTTTCGCGCAGATCACGCCCTTGTTTAGCGGGTGCTCTGGGTTGCCGTCGATGTAGCGCACTTCTCCGTCTCGCAGATACACGCGAATCCCGCAGCGGCAGGCGCACATGTAACAGGTGGTGGTCTTGACGACCTGATCGTCAAGCCGCTCTGAAAGCGGTTCGCTCTTCAAGTGCTCAGCTTTCATAGTCGCTTGCTACGTAGTAACGAAACGGAAAGGATTTTAACATAACCCACTATCAGCCACGACTGTTCTTTCGGCCTTGGAATCAGTTTCTCTCAGCACTCGCAGGATCCCCGCAGCGTACCGTCGTGTCGTACTAAAGTCAGAAGGCAGTAAGGCGCAACGAGCATTATGTCGCCGTCATCGTGCCGATTGTTATAAGAGGTCTCCGCCAGAACGTCTCGATCAGCAGCGACCAGCCGCATAACAGTTATTTTTTCCACCCCATCATGTCCTTGAACCGCGCGAGCTCTTCTTCCTTCATGAACACGGTATGCTCCTTGCCCGGATAGATGCGCTCTTTCACATCGCGGCTGTAGTCCTTGTATACCTTCTCCAGCACAGGGACGAGATCGTGATAGATCTTGGAATGCCGGGGGACGTGCTTCTCATAAAGGTGAAATAGATCAGAGCCGATGATATGCACTCCATCGGCGCAATTGCCCGCCCCCAGGCTGATGACCGGAACCGGCAGCGTCTCGGCCAGGTACTCGCACACCTCCGAAGTGGTCACTTCGCACATGATAGAGAAGCAACCGGCGTCCACCATTGCCAGCGCGTCGTCGACCAATTCCTTCGCCCGCTCAGCAGTCTTGCCCTGCGCGGCAAAACCGCCCAGTTGCGGCATCCGCATGGGCGTGATGCCGATATGACCCTGGACGGGGATGCCCGCCTTGATAATGGCTTCCATGTATCGAGCATGATGCAGGTTCCCTTCGCACTTCATGACCTCGGCGCCGGCCTTGGCGACAAACTTTGCGGCGTTGTCCACCGCCTGCTGCTCGGAGATATGAAAGCTCATGTAAGGCATGTCCACCATACGCAATCCGTATTGCGATCCGCGCTGCACCGCCTGCGCCATAAACAGCACTTCCTCGAACGAAACCGAAATGGTGCTTTCATGGCCGAACAACACCATGCCACCGGTATCGGAGACGCACAGGATCTCGACGCCGACGCGATCTGCGACAATGGCGTTTTCATAGTCGTAAACGGCGAGCTGAATGATCGGCTCCTTTTTCTTCTTCTTCTCCATTAGCATCGGGATCGTCACTTTCTTGCGCTTCGGGGTGGCTGGTTCGGCCATGGTGTGCTCCTTGGTGGACGTTAAAAATTGAATGGATGCGCGAGCGTATCCGCGATTGAAAACGCCCGGAAGCAATTCCCGTACCGTTCAATGCCCAACCATAAGCTCCTGAACCAGCGTATGAAAAAGGCGCGCGCCAACACTCATACCTGAGGCCTGTTGCGTTACGAAACAGTGGCACCATGTCGTCGGGAAACAATTCGTTCTCTCAACCCCGTGCCCAGCCCGCGTATTGATAAGACCCAACGGGCCTTCTGACACACGCGCTTGGACCCAATGCTAATAGCGAACTCGCGTTCACTGTCGACACGGTACTAATCAGACTCAGTTCCTTCGCGTTGCGCCACCGCACAAATGGTAATTTTCCCCGTGTGCAGTCGTTGGCCACCGGTGTTCGACGGGTTTCGCGATGGTTCTGCGCTACAATAAGCTAGGAACCGACATCTCCTGTTTCCAGAGTTTAGATTCTCGCCAGAACAAAGCTCGTTCATGGCCGCAAAAGACCGGCAAGGAGGGAAAAACGCTATGCCCAGAAGAGCTCTTTGGAGTTCTCCCTTTTTTTTGGGGAAACTCAAGCAGGAGGTCAAACGCTTTTTCCCTTTTCTGCGCTGGTTTCCATTAAGCAGGGAGACGCTCAAGGCCGACGGGATTGCTGGTTTGACGGTAGGCTTGGTGCTAGTGCCGCAGTCGATGGCGTATGCCCAGCTCGCCGGCCTCCCTGCGCATTACGGCTTGTACGCGGCGTTTTTTCCGGTGTTGGTGGGAGCTTTATGGGGTTCGTCGAGTCAGCTCGCTACCGGGCCGGTGGCGATGGTTTCACTGCTCACCGCGTCCGCCCTCGCGCCCCTTGCGGTTCCTGGCTCTGAGCAGTTTATTGCTTTCGCCATCCTGCTCGCTCTGCTGGTCGGCATCGTCCAGCTGGTCCTCGGCGTGTTCAAGCTGGGGGTGGTCATCAACTTCATCTCCCATCCGGTCATCGTCGGTTTCACCAATGCCGCGGCGATCATCATCGCGCTGTCGCAGTTCAACAAACTGCTCGGGCTGCCGCTCGCGCGGAGCGAGCACTTTATTGCCGACATTTGGGGGGTTCTACAGCTTATCCGCGAGACCCACCTCCTAAGCCTCATCATGGGCCTTTCCGCTTTCGGGCTGATGTGGTGGATGAGAAAGCGCTTTCCAAAACTGCCGGGAGTGCTCGTCGCCGTGGTTGTAGCCACATTGATCAGCTGGCTAATAGATTTCGAGGGCGCGACCAGCGTCAAGTCGAACCAGATTGCGCACCCGGTCGTCCAGGTGCTAACGGCGGACTATGCGTCAGGAAAGGCATGGAGCCATGAGCTAAGGAGCCAGATCGTTTCCGGACTCAATGACATCAAAGATCTGCGGAAGGTTGCCGCAGGCAACAGCACGGCAATGGTGAGGCTGAACTACGAGGTCGGTTTGCTGCAGCTGCAGCTCGCGGAGGCAGATGCGCAGAATCGCGATCGGGAGCACCAGTTGAAGCAACTGCGTTTCACTGTGGCCACCGCTGCTCAAGGTGAGGCGCCGAAAGTGTATCTCGCCGACATGGTACCCAAAGATGTCGAAACAGACGGTCGCCAATGGCGATTCAAGGGCATCAGCGCAGACGAGATCAAGCTCGTGAGTGGTGGTGAAGTCATTGGGAAAATACCCTCGGGCCTCCCCAGCTTCCACGTGCCCAGATTCACTTGGGACGCTTTCGTTTCGCTGCTTTCGACCGCGTTCGTCATTTCTCTGGTCGGATTCATGGAAGCTATCTCGATTGCGAAAGCCATGGCGACAAAGTCCAAGGAGCGGATCGACCCGAACCAGGAGCTGATCGGTCAGGGCTTGGCCAACATCGTGGGCAGCTTAAGTCAATCGTTCCCGTCCAGCGGTTCGTTCTCGAGGTCGGCGGTCAACTTCAACGCCGGCGCGGTGACTGGGATGTCGTCAGTGGTAACGGCACTGGTAGTGCTGCTGACTTTGCTGTTTTTGACCCCGCTGCTCTATCACCTGCCGCAGGCCGTGTTGGCGGCCCTTATCATGCTGGCCGTGGTAAACCTGGTCAACTTCAAGGCTATGACATACGCATGGCGCGCGCACCGGCACGATGGCATCGCCGCCGCCGTAACATTCGTCGCGACGCTGGCATTCGCTCCACATCTTGACAACGGCATTGTTATCGGGGCGGGCCTGGCCGTTATTCTGTTCCTGTGGCGGACCATGAAGCCGCGCATCATCACGCGCGGGCATGAGGGTGGCGGGTTGGGCGAGACCCAGGCTCCCGAAGACGAGCGTATCGTCATCATCCGCTTCGACGCGGCGCTGTATTTCGCCAACGTGCCGTATTTCGAGGATGCCGTCCTTGGAGCGTGCGCATCCCATCCTCAAACCAGGTTCGTTTTGATTCTGGGCGACGGCATAAACCAGCTCGATGCGTCCGGCGAGGAGGTGGTACGGCATTTGGTGAAGCGCCTCAAGGACAACGGCGTCACGCTCGTATTCAGCGGCATGAAGCTTCAGGTGCGGGAGGTGATGGAAAGAACGGGTCTCTACGCGTTAATCGGCACGCAATATTTCTTCCGCACTGAGAATCAGGCGCGGGAAGCGATGTATCAGTGGATCACCGAAGAATCGTTCGACGCGAAGTATTGCCCCTTGCCCTCTCCGCCGCAACCCGACTTGAATGTCGCCGATGCCGCTTTACAGAACCCTCTGACGGGGGCGCCGCCGGCCAGTGCCGCTAACATGCCATCGGAAAATGCCGCGACCGAGTCAGTTGTGCCCGCATCCCTCTCTCCTTCAGACCGCTCGGCCGGACCCACCGAATCCTCCTCGCGGTCCTAGTCCGCCCGAGCGGATGGCCGCGGCTTCTCAAAGCCCATGCTCACCTTCGACAAAAAGCTGGAACTGCTGCGCATTAGCTCCTTTCTAGGGACTGCGCCTCCCGAGATGCTTTCCGAGATCGCAGCTGCCGCCCATGAAGAGTCCTTCGACAAAGGCCGATTCATTTACGCGAAGAACGATCCCGCTGCCTACTTCTATTTTCTCGTGCAAGGCAGGATCGGGCATCCAGAGGTGCAGGCGGGCGACAAGGGCTCTCTCGCCTACCGTGCAGATGCCCCCGGCCAGCTATTCGGCTTTGCCGCCGCTGTTCAAGGTCAGCCATTGCGGGTCATTTCCGCGCGTTGCGAGTTGCCAACCACCGTGCTTGCTGTCGACGGCCAGTGGTTTCAGAAGCTTTGCACGCGCTATGGGAAAGAAGGTGAAGAACGGCTGCGGGAGCTGGTTCGTGCGCACGCCGGCTATGAGCGCACGATACTCGGCAAGCCGGGATGGCTTTCGGTGCGAAACGCGGGAAAAAAATACGGCAGCAAAGCAGATGGAGCGGTCGCTTTGGATGATTGCTCAATCGAAGTGAGGCCAGGAGAGTTTAGCGCTGTGCTCGGTCCCCGCGGGTCCGGGAAGTCCACTCTCGCGCGGGCGATCGCGGGGTTGGAGATGTTGGACGATGGCGTAATGTATCTTGACGGTGACGTCATCAACCGGCCCGGCAATAAGCCGAAACCTCGCCGTATCTGTCTTCATCAGCGAAACAGATTGCGTCCGGCAAAGACTCTTGCGCGAAATCTGCAGCGCGCAACCGACGGAGAAAGCGCGGGCTCGCCTGTGTGGGAGCTGCTCAGGCAGTTCGGACTCAGCGAGTTCGCAGACCGCCTGACGCGTGTTCTTCCGGCTTCGATTCGCTACCGCGCAGAAATCATCGCAACGTTCCTTTCTGATGCTGATGTCATCATATTTGACGAGCCTTTTGCTTTAGGGCTCGAGCGCACAGAGCTTCATCGGCTGCTGCTCGAGCTTCATCGCCATGCGCGGAAGACGGTGCTATTCATGACCGAAGATGTCGAAGAATCCGTGCATCTCGCAGATCGCGTGCAGATTATGGTAGACGGCCGCATTCGGCGAAGCGTTCTCATCGACTTGCCGCTGTTGAGGCGCCCCGACCTTTTAGTCACACCTGAACTGCTGCGCCTCAGGCAGAAGGTGTTCGAGGCTCTTCATGCGCGTCCGGAGATCGCCGATCAAGAGGTGCCTGGGCCTCTTCCGCGCCGGGCGGACGAGAAGGTGGCGGTCGAGCTTTCTTTTCCTGCTCCTGACCGCGCTCTTCCGCCGCCTAATGCAATCCGGCAAGCGCTGTGCAGCGGAAAATTTTTCTGGACCATCGAGTTCATTCCTTCGGTGGACAAGATTCTGCGCGACGAGCTCCACAAAATTGGCGGCATTACTGAGGTGCTCGCGGAGGATCCACTGCTGGCCGGTTTCGCCGTCACTGACCGCGTCGTGTCCGAGCGTGACCCCGATCCCGTTGCAGCGGCGTCCCATCTTCTCCAGTACAGCGGTAAGCAGCCCCTCGTCCACTTCTCGGGAAAAGGGCGGGAATCGGATGAGCTGGACGGGTTTGTCGAGCGCATGCAGGAAGATGGTTTGGAGAACGCCCTTTTCCTGACCGGTGACCGGCTCAAAAGAGAACTCCCCGGCCAGCGCCTGCGCTACCTCGAGTCGGTGCCGGCCATTGAGCGGGCAAAGCAGCTCAATCCCCGCCTTTGGGCTGGCGCGGCGCTGAATCCATTCAAATACCGCGAAGAGGACGCAATGGCTCAGTACCTGAAGCTGGGCAAGAAAGTAGGCGCGGGGGCGGATTTCGTGATTACCCAGATCGGCTTCGACATGCATAAATACGAAGAGGCCCTCGATTGGATGGACATGCGCAATTATCGGGTGCCATTAGTGGCCAATGTCATGCCAATGCCACCCGCGAGAGCGCGCTACATCCGCCATCACCAGCTGGCGGGAGTAACCGTGACTGATTCAGTCATGGCCCTGCTCGAAGAAGAAGAGCGGGTATTTGCCGATAAAGGCGCGTCCCGGGCCATGCGCCGTCTCGCTTTGCAAATAGTGGGGCTCAAGCTTTTCGGTTATTCGGGAATACAGGTCACCGGCCTGCATGCAATCGAAAAGATGTCGGCGCTGAAAACGCAGGTTGCCGAATTGTCCGAACTCTGCGGTGAGCGGGATACGTGGAGCAAGGCCTGGGAGGAGTCGTTCACGTTGCCTGAGGGTGGCCACGCCGACCCCGCTCCGCATCACCCTTGGTATCTCGATCGTTCTCGGTCGTTCCACTCCAGCCGTCGTAGCCGGCGCGAATACCGGCACCGCGCAATGAACGGAATACACGATTTTCTATTCGCCAATGGGCTGGGCGCCAAGTTCTTACGACCGGTGTTAAAGCCAATCAGACGTCACAGCAAAGTGGATCGTCTGTTGACACTGATGGAGCGCGCTATAAAAGGCCCGCTGTTCGGCTGCGAAACCTGCGGGATGTGTCGCTTGGCGGCGACCCAATATATATGCCCCGAAACCTGTCCAAAGGGACTCGCCAACGGACCATGCGGCGGTACCACCGAAAACTTGTGCGAGTTCCGCGACCGCGAATGCATTCACAGTGCCAAATACCGTATCGCGCGCGACGCCGGCGTGCTGCATGAGCTAGAGAGCTGGCTGGTCCCCGCGGTGCCGAAGGATGTTCGCAACACCTGCTCGTGGCCTTCATACCTGCGCGGCGAGGGACCCGGGATCCGAGTTATCAAGTTCTCCTGTCCCCGGGCAGATGACTGAGTGCCTACGCTGGCCGGGGCACAAGCGAGCTCGGGAAATCGGCGAAGGTAGTCTTCTTCGCCTGAACCGTGTCAGAAAAAGTTCAGGAAGCGACTGATATTGTCAGAGTGCGATCTTGGCCGTCGCGACCTTCCAATCGCTTTCCGCCGCTGACGCCGAACTCTTTCGTCCAGCACGTGACTTCGTACTCTTCGCGTCGCGTGATTCTACTTTCTGCAGTCCCGCATGCATCGCACAGCGCGGGTATCGGGCCGGTCGTCAAGAATAAAACCGTTGCGGTTGGGCATCTGGACCTGAGGCAGGGTCTTCGCATCTAGTACTGCGTCGGCCGGAACCAGCCCGTTCAGATGGAGCAAATAGGCGGACACTGCGTAAACCTCGTCCGCGCTTAAGGACTGTGGCCGATCCATGGGCATTGCGCGTCGGACGTAATCGAATAGAATCGGCGCGTAGGGATACATGCTGCCCGGAGTCAAAATCCGTTTATCGGTGGTAAACGAGCCGATGCCGCCGACCATTGTCCCGTATTGTGGCCCGCCCTTCGCGTCCACGCCGTGGCAGGCGGCGCATTTAGCCTCGTAGACCTGTTTGCCCTGGGCCACCGTTCCACTACCCACCGGAAGGCCTTTCCCGTCGGGAGTGCGAATGTCGATGTTCCAGAGGGTAATATCGGCTTCGCTGATCGGCTTGCCGTAAGCGACCGGCGGCTTCGCTGCTGCTGGGGATTTCACCGACGATGAAGTCGTCATCGCTTCCATCGTCGAGCAGCCTAGGACCACGGCCGCAGCGGCCACCGCGATACTAAGCGACCGCATTTTTCACGTCCCCGCTGGCGGCGATGGACCAAGGAAAGACCCCGTTGTGGTGCTGAACGAACCCCGCAATCGCCCGCACTTTGCCGATCTCTTCAACGCTCGGCTGCACATAGCCAGTCGAGTCGACGGCGCGGCTCGCGATTTGGGCCGGAGCGCCGTCCCAGTTCCACCGGTAGCGAAAGCGGGTGAGCATTTTGTCGAGCGCCGGCTCTTCCAGAACAGCTGGCCCCCAGATCTTGCCGCCGTCTACCGTGACATCGACCGCGCTCACCTTGCCGCGGCCTGACCAGGCGAAGCCCTGGATCTCGTACAGCCCCGGCCCCTTCAACTTCATTCCGCCAGAAGGAGTCGTGATCACCGATTTTGCTTCCATCACGAAGCTGAATTGGCGCCATTTGCCATCCGGCATCGGGTCTGCATAGCGGGCGGTCTCGCTCCTGAACTGCCA
>JACDAM010000041.1 GCA_013695435.1 Burkholderiales bacterium
CAGGCGAGAGACGCAAGAAACACTGCTCGCGAATCCAGCGGAGCCGCGCAATGAGCGAGCAGGTGATGCGGCATATATTGAAGAAGTTGCGCGCGTTATGCTTCGTGGTAAGCGCGAGCTTGCTTTACCTGCTTTACGCGCAAACTGCCTTCGCTGCGATCACGATCGGCAATACGAGCTTCGGCGACTCGGGCGGTGGCGCCCTTTCTTTCTCGCATACCGTTGGCGCCGGCTCCAACAGGGTTTTGATTGTCGGCATCTCGATCGATCGGACAACCATGGTCAATGTGATCAGCAGCGTCACTTACGGCGGAACGACGTTGACCAATATCGGCAACACGGCGGGATCCAGCAACACCATGCGAATTTCGTTGTGGCGCCTGGTCAATCCCGCGGTCGGCACTGCGAACGTCGTCGTCACGCCCAGCATCAACAACATAAAATATGTCGCGGGAGCGGTTTCGTATTTCGGCGTGGACCAGACGACGCCGCTAGGAAGCTTCGCAGCCGCGACCGGCGGCAGCGGCACGCCGACGGTGAATGTTTCGAGCGCGGCCAACGATCTCGTTGTAGACGTTGTTGCAGTGGGCGGCGCGCTGCTCGGCAACAGCATCGCGCCCGGCGCGGGTCAAACGCAACGCTACAACATCAATACGGCCACGATCCTGGGCGGCGGCATGATCGGTGCGGGAAGCACCGAACCTGGGGCGGCGACTGTGACCATGAGCTGGACGCAAAATGGCTTGCTCAACGGGCCATGGGCAATCGGTGCGGTTGCGCTAAAGCCAGCGCCGCCGACGATTACGAAGGTGTTCAACCCGAACACGATCGGCGTCAATAACAATTCGGTACTGACCTTTACTATTACCAACCCGAATCCGGCGACATCGCTGACCGGTGCTGCTTTCTCAGATACGTATCCCGTCGGACTCGTCAATGCGGCAAGCCCTTCGGTCACGAATACTTGCGGGGGGACCGTGACGGCGAACGCAGGCGCCGGCTCGATCGCGTTAAGCGCAGGAACGATCGCCACCGGCACCAGCACCTGCACGATCTCGGTGACTGTTACCAGCGCGTCGGCGGCGACCTACAACAACACATCCGGCGCCGTCGCCTCCACCAACAGCGGAACCGGCAACACCGCGAGCGCCGCATTGGTTGTGCTCAATCGGCCGGTCGCCTCCAAAAACTTCGCGCCTGATCCAATGGTGACAGGTGGGGCCAGCGTGCTGACCGTCACGCTCACCAATCCGAACGCAGGCACGGCAATCACCGGAGCCGCATTTACCGATACCTATCCCGCGCAGATTACGAATAGCGCGACCCCAAGCGGCTCTACCACGTGCGGCGGCAGCGTGACCGCGGCTTCCGGTGGCGGCAGTGTATCGCTCTCGGGCGGCACGATACCCGCAGGCGGCTCGTGTACCGTGACGGTCAACGTGACGAGTAGCACAACCGGAGCGCACACCAACACGATCGCAGCCGGTGCGCTCACTTCGACCAATGCAGGAGTGAGTACTGCGGCGGCGAGCGACACGCTGACAGTCACCGCTTCGCTGACCGTGGTCAAAAGCACACAGACTTTTTCCGATCCGCTCAATAGCGCAACCAATCCAAAAGCCATCCCCGGCGCTTTCATAGGCTATACGATCGTCGTCACCAACCCAGGGCCCGGCGCCGTAGACGTTGACACGGTGTTCGTCATCGACGCGATTCCCGCGAATACCGATTTGTTCGTCGGCGATTTCGGGGCCGCAGGTTCGGGGTCTGTGGCGTTCACGGATGGCGCGCCGGCAAGCGGACTTGGCTACACATTTACCTCGCTTGCGAGCGGCGCGGACGACGTGGGCTTCTCGAACAACGGCGGCGCGACATTTACTTATACCCCGGCGCCCGATATCAATGGAGTTGATCCCGCAGTGACCCACGTCCGTATCAATCCCAAAGGCGTCTTCAATGCCGGCTCGAACTTCACGCTGATGTTCCGCATCCGGATCGAGTAGGTCGCAACGCATCGAGCTTGCGCTTATGACGGTGCCGAAGCGGGAAACCCCGCGCCTCGTCAGCACCAAGCGTCCACGAATGTTCAAAGATCCCAACACAACCTTCGCCGGCAGCACGTTCGGCGATGCCAACATGGCAAGTACTGCGCCAGTTTCGCGTCGCACTCGGCGATGTGTCTGCGACTTAACGCAGCGGGAACGCTGTAGGAAAGCCTGTTTGTGCGGGATCGCAACCGAGACCTTGGGTGCGCATAATCGCGCCACCGCGCGATGCGTTTCGATGCGGACGCCATTCCTGGTGTCCGATGTATCGATTCAAGAAAACCCTGAACCAGGCGTCCTGTACTTTCCGAACTTTCGCTCGGGCCGGACGAGGAAATCAAAGGGATGAAACTGGATTCGCAACAAGTACCGGCATGGCGCGATGCTTTACTTCGCGTACTCCGGCGCGATCATGCTCGCGGAGACAGGACTGCTTAGATGGTTGCGATGCAGCGGAAACCCGCTGTTGAGCGGCCGCTGGCTGGGAGGTGATGTATTATTTTAGAGGAACTGCCGGAACGTGTTGATGGCTCCCTCCAGTCCGCGTATTGCGTCTTTGCGGCCTTTTTATCGATCTCTTTTCCAAAAGAGCGCTAAAAAGGGGAGGGGAACCCCCTCCCAAAACTGCCTGTCCGTTCCCGCGAGCGGGAGGCTAGACGCAACCCGACTGCTTCTCCCCACGACTTTTTTTGTCGAAAGCAGTAGATCGCGCCACGCCGCAGGGACCTGCAGCAAAACACTAGCGGTCAAACATGATGGGTATATCGCAAACACCGTGCCATTTCATATGTTTGCCTGGTAAACATAAAGTATCACTTGTACAAAAAATCCGGCGCTTGACTCCGGCTGCTTAACCAGAAACGAATCACCGAGATCGATGTAAGGCTCTGTAAACACGTTAGAAAGGAGGCTCAAAGCAAAGCTTAAATTGCGGCACTTTGTGACGGAATTTTCGGGAAAATATTTACTCTCTTTGCGCCTATTTCATGAACGGAAAATCCGGATTGCCGAGCGGTGGAAAAGCGGGGGATAGTGAACGGTTCGCTGGGAACGTCGATAAATCGTATGCGCAGACGAAGTTCGAGCAAATGCCTGGCGGCAGCGGTTTTGTCCGCAGTTCTCGTGACTGAAACGCTTGCTATCGGCAACTTCGAGACTGCAGGAATGCCGTATGCGGCGTTTTCCGCGCTACCTTCGGAAAGGCTCGAGATCGCGGGTGCTCGGCTGGAAGTCGCCTTTGCGCCGAGTGCGCAGCATGTTCCGCGCGTCGCGATCATCCACTGGATTACGCAATCGGCGCGGGCGACGGCGGCTTACTACGGCCAATTTCCGGTCAAGGACGTGCAGATTCTCGTGATGCCTGTGACGGGGGCAGGGGTGCGTGGCGGGACTTCGTATGGCTACGGCGGCGCGGCCATCAAGGTACCGGTTGGCAGCGCGAGCACTGAACGGCATTTCGCGCGCGATTGGGTGATGACCCACGAGATGGTGCATCTGGCGCTGCCCGGGTTGCGCTCGTCGCAACATTGGCTGGAAGAGGGTATCGCAACTTATGTCGAACCGATCGCGCGCGCGCAAGCCGGGCAGTTGAGCGCGGCACAGGTTTGGGCGAGCATGGTAGACGGGCTTCCGAATGGTTTGCCGCAGGCAGGCGACCACGGGCTCGATCACACGCCGACCTGGGGTCGAACCTACTGGGGCGGCGCCTTGTTTTGTCTACTGGCGGATATCGAGATTCGTCAACGCACGGCAAACAAGCGCGGCCTGCAGGATGCGCTGCGTGCGATCAATCGAGCTGGCGGCAACATCGAAAAAAGTTGGCCGATTTCACGCGTTCTCCAGATCGGCGATGAAGCGACCGGCGTTCCGGTTCTGCGGGAAACCTATGACCGCATGAAGGCCGCGCCATCCGAAGTCGAACTCGACGAACTGTGGGCGCGGCTTGGCGTCGAGCGAAGCGGCGCAACGGTAACGTTCAACGAAGACGCGCCGTTGGCGGCCATACGAAGGGCGATCACGGAAAAAAGAAGTTAGCGGACGCGGAAAATCGCGCGGCCAGCGAATCCCACCCCAGCCCCCCAGCAAATGGGGAGGGTGCAACCCGAAGTGATTCAGAAATCGAGCCGATCTGGGCCTGCCGCCGGACCTTTAACCGAAGGGACGAACGGCGCTTGATCAGAAGTTCGGCAGCTTTACGTCGTGGCCGCCTGCTCGCTGAGCAGCTTCTGCCTTGACCACTCGGGAACGCCAGCCAGGGCAGCCGGCAACTCCTCAGGAAGATTGCCACCGGCCTGCGCCATATCCTCCCGGCCTCCACCCTTGCCACCTACCTGCTGCGCGACGAAGTTGGCCAGCTCACCGGCTTTGATGCGACCGGTCAAGTCGGAGGAGACGCCGGCAATCAGCGTGACCTTCGCGCCATCGTGCGAGGCAAGTACGATAACGCACGATTTCAGTTTGTCCTTGAGCTTGTCGACCGCTTCGCGCAGCGATTTTGCGTCGGTATTTTCGAGCGCGGCAGCAAGCACTTTGACGCCTTCGACGTCGATCGCCTGGCTCACGAGATCGCCGCCCGACGTGTTGGCCAACTTCGCTTTCAACCGCGCCAGTTCCTTTTCGAGCGCGCGCACGTTATCGAGCACCTGGCCGATTTTCTGGCCGACTTCGTTCGGCTGCGCTTTCAGCGATCCGGCGATTTCCTGCATGGTTTGCTGCTGTTGCTGCACGTAATTCAATGCGCCATCCGCCGTTACTGCTTCGACGCGGCGAATTCCGGCGGCGACGCCCGACTCCGATACGATCTTGAAAAACCCGATGTCGCCACTGCGCTTGACGTGCGTGCCGCCGCACAGCTCGGTCGAAAAATCGCCCATGCCGATCACGCGGACTTCATTGCCGTATTTTTCGCCGAACAGCGCCATCGCGCCGGTCTTGATCGCGTCGTCGTATTTCATCAAGCGCGGTTCGACCGGGTGATTGCGGCGGATTTCGCGGTTGACCAGCGCTTCAATTTCGCGCAGCTGCTCGGGCGTGACAGGAGACGGGTGTGAAAAATCGAAACGCGTGCGGTGGCGATCGACCAACGAGCCTTTCTGGGTGACGTGCGTTCCCAGTACCTGGCGCAGCGCTGCGTGCATCAGATGCGTCGCCGAATGGTTGTACATGGTGGCCGCGCGCGCCGCGCAATCGACTTCGGCATCGACCGCATCACCAACCGCGAGCCGCCCCATTTGCAGCATGCCCTTGTGCCCGAACACGTCGGCCTGGATTTTCTGCGTGTCGTCGACGCGGAACGTGCCGTGGCCGGCAAGCAACATCCCGGTATCGCCGACCTGGCCGCCGGATTCCGCGTAGAACGGCGTCTCGTCCAGAACTATGACGGTAGCATCACCGGCTTCGATCGCATCGACCGACACGCCGCCGGAATAAATCGCGAGAATTTGCGCGCTGTACTGCAGAACCTCGTAGCCGTGGAAGCGTGTTGTCGCGCCGCTGTAGGCCACGCTCTGCCGGGCGCCGAATTTCGATGCCGCTTTGGCCCGGCTGCGCTGTCGCTGCATCGCTTCCTCGAAGCCGGCGAAATCGACATTGATGCCGCGCTCGCGCGCAATGTCGGTGGTCAGGTCGAGCGGGAAACCAAAGGTGTCGTAAAGCCTGAACACCGTTTCGCCCGACAGCATGCGGTCTTCGGTATGCATGGCGGATTCGAGCACCTGCATGCCGTTCTCCAGGGTTTCGGCAAAACGCTCTTCTTCCTGTTTCATTACCGCGGCGACACGCTCTTTGGCCTCGCGCAGTTCAGGATAAGCATCGCCCATGACGTGATCAAGCTCGGCGACCAGCAGATAGAAAAACGCTTTCTTCACGCCAAGCTTGTAGCCATGCCGGATGGCGCGACGGATGATCCTGCGCAGCACGTAGCCGCGCCCCTCGTTGCCCGGAATCACGCCATCGACGATCAGAAAGCTGCATGCGCGAATATGGTCGGTGATGACTTTCAGCGAGTTGTTGCCGGGGTCGTCGGTATTCGTGATTCGAGCGGCAGCCGCTATCAAATGCTGAAACAGATCGATCTCGTAATTGCTGTGCACGCCCTGCATAACCGCGGCGATGCGCTCCAGTCCCATGCCGGTATCGACCGATGGCTTGGGCAACACATGCAGCACGCCGTGCTCGTCGCGGTTGTACTGCATGAACACCAGATTCCAGATTTCGATATAGCGGTCACCGTCGGCGTCGGCGCTGCCCGGGGGGCCGCCCTGCACCAGCGGGCCATGGTCATAGAAAATTTCGCTGCACGGACCGCACGGGCCGGTATCACCCATTTGCCAGAAATTGTCGGCGGTCGCGATGCGCGTTAGCCGTTCGGCAGCAATGCCGATGTCATTGAGCCAGATATCGGCGGCGACATTGTCGTCTGCGTAAACCGTGATCCAGAGTTTGTCGGCGGGCAGATGCAGCACTTCGGTCAAAAATTCCCACGCGTAGCGTATGCCGTCGCGCTTGAAATAATCGCCGAAGCTGAAGTTGCCGAGCATCTCGAAGAACGTATGATGGCGCGCCGTGTAGCCGACATTTTCGAGATCGTTATGCTTGCCGCCGGCGCGTACGCAGCGCTGCGAACTCGTCGCGCGAACATAATCGCGTTTTTCGCGGCCGAGAAATACGTCCTTGAATTGCACCATGCCGGCATTGGTGAAAAGCAGAGTCAGGTCAGTGGCCGGGACGAGCGGGCTCGAAGGCACAATCCGATGACCTTCGCTCTCGAAATAATCGAGAAACTTCTGGCGGATTTCGCTGGAATTCATAAGGATGGCAATGCCTTGGCGTGAATCTGTGGGGTTTTTGGGATGTTACAACCCGGCAACGAGCGCGGCAAGGCAGAAGCTGTGCATCCGGGCTTTGCGAGCCGCTTAAACCTGGTTGATTCAGAAACGTGGCAGACGTTCCGTTTCGGTAACGCGCAGCGCGATCGATCGACCGCCGATGATGGCGCCGCTTTGCACGACGCCGCGCACGCGAATTTCCTCATTCAGCGCGGGAAGCTTGGCGGATGTGACCACGGCGATTTCCGCGCCATCGCCTTCCAGCAGGAAAAGGTTTACTTCGAGCAGCGGGATTTGCGTCGTGTTCACGACCCTGCCTTTGATCTTGACTTCCTTGCCTTCGAACCGGGTCGGCGCGGCGGCGATCTCGGCGATCGGCGTGTAGCCGAATGGCATTGTGTCGCAGCCGGCAAGGAGCAAGGCAGTCATCACGACGAATAGCGCGGGCTTGATGTCGATGCTCCGTTGTCGGGTGAGGTCACTATCGCTTCGCTTCGGCGTCGCGCAATACGATCCTGATGGTTTCAAAATCGAAGCCGCGGTTTTGCAGGAATCGCATTTGCCTGGCGCGTTCGCTGGCATTGTGCGGCAGCGCGCCGAATTTTCGCTGCCAAACGTTGCGCGCGGCGTCGGTTTCGCCCGCTTTCAACCCCGGCAGTGCAGCCGTTATCAATTCTTCGCCGACGCCTTTGTTGCGCAGGTTATGGACGATGCGCGCGGCGCCGCGCTTTCCGCGGTGGGCGTTGATCATGTTTTCGAGCGCGCGCTGATCGGATAAAAATCCGCTGCGCGCCAGATCATCGAGCACGGCGGCAAGCTCGCTTTCGTCTTCAGTTTGACCGGACAACTTGTTTTCAAGCTCGGCTCGCGTGTGTTCGCGGCGCGCCAGATAGCGCAAAGCGCGAGCACGCAGGCTTGGCGCCTGACTCAAATTACCCGATCAGGCAGTAGCGGCAACGCGCATTGCCGCGACGCCGACGTTTTCGCGGATGCGTGCTTCGATATCGGCCGCGATCTCCTGATGATCGCGTAAAAACTCGCGGACGTTGTCCTTGCCCTGGCCGATTTTTTCGCCACGATACGAGTACCATGCGCCAGCTTTTTCGATCAGCTTGTGCAGCACGCCAAGCTCGATGATTTCACCTTCGCGCGAAATGCCTTCGCCATACAGGATGTCGAACTCGGCCTGCTTGAAGGGCGGCGCGACCTTGTTCTTGACGACTTTGCAGCGCGTCTCATTGCCGATCACTTCGTCGCCTTTTTTGATCGAACCGGTGCGGCGAATATCGATGCGCACCGACGCGTAGAACTTCAGCGCATTGCCGCCTGTGGTGGTTTCCGGATTGCCGAACATCACGCCGATTTTCATGCGTATCTGGTTAATAAAAATCACCAGCGTGTTTGAGCGCTTGATGTTCGCCGCCAGCTTGCGCAATGCCTGCGACATCAGGCGCGCCTGCAGACCCATTTGCGGTTCGCCCATCTCGCCCTCGATCTCGGCACGCGGCGTGAGCGCGGCAACGGAATCGACGACGATGCAATCGATCGATCCGGATCTGACCAGCATGTCGGCGATTTCTAGCGCCTGCTCGCCATTGTCGGGCTGCGAAATCAGCAGGTCGCCGACTTTTACGCCGAGCTTTTGCGCGTATTGCGGATCGAGCGCGTGCTCGGCGTCGATGAAGGCCGCAGTGCCGCCGATCTTTTGCATTTCGGCGATCACCTGCAAAGTCAGGGTCGTCTTGCCCGACGATTCCGGACCATAGATTTCCACCACGCGGCCGCGCGGCAAACCGCCGACGCCGAGCGCGATATCGAGCCCGAGAGAACCGGTCGAGACGACGTCGATATCGCGCGCAACCTCGTTTTCGCCAAGGCGCATGATCGAGCCCTTGCCAAACTGTTTTTCGATCTGCGACAAGGCGGCGGCAAGCGCCTTGCTTTTGTTGTCATCCATGGAAATTCCTTGTGTTGGAGAAGCTTGCGAAGAGATGGATCAGCGCTGGCGCGGATTGAGAAGACGGTTCCGCATAGGCGATCAATAGCGCCCGATTATTGCATAAAGTCGGCGGCCGCCGGAAGCACGCGCCGGAGCGGTTTCTAGGCTGCCGCGATCAGATCGAGCGCAACGCGCAAGGCGCGAGCGACTGCCTGCCGTCGTATCGCTTCCCGGCCGCCGTCGAAGCGCTGCGTTTCGCTGACCGGATTTCGGCCTTTAACAGCCCAGGCAAGACAAACAGTGCCAACCGGCTTCTGCGGCGTGCCGCCATCCGGGCCTGCGATGCCGCTGACAGCGAGCGCTACATCCGCCCGGCTATGAGCCAGCGCGCCGCTCGCCATTTCGATCGCGGTCTGTTGGGATACGGCGCCGTGTTGTTCGAGCGTTCGAAGATCGACTGACAGCATTTCGTATTTCGCCGCGTTGCTGTAAGTGACGAAACCGCGCTCGAACCATTGCGAGCTTCCGGCAACGGCGGTGATTTCCTGCGCGACCCAGCCGCCGGTACAGGATTCGGCCGTCGCCAGCATCCATTTTCTGCTGCAAAGCGCCGCGCCCAGTCCTTGCGCAAGTACGAAAAGGCGATCGTCCGTCATACGGCTTTTGCGTTCAGATGACTTTGATCAATGCCGGGCAAAAGCAGCGTTGCCGACGCCGAAACCGCATGCGAGCAGGTGGGCGGCTGCTTTGACGAAATTCCACGTGCCGCGCGGCGAGGCTGCCGCTAGCGATGCTTCAGGCGAAATGGTCGTACCCCCGGCGTTCGATGTTCATGGCTTTCCCGGTTTCATCGCGCACGACCAGTTTGTCGCCGGCGTCGATGTGACCGATCCGGGTCAGCGGCAATTCGAGTTCCTGCGCGATTCGCCCTATGCGGGCTTTTTCGCTCAGCGGGGCGGTAAAACACAATTCGTAATCGTCGCCCCCGGCCAGCGCTGCTTCACGCGCAACCGGGTTGGCAGCGTGACGACCGAGGATCGCCGTTTTCGGGATCGCGGCAAAATCGATAGACGCGCCGACTCCCGAGCGTTCGAGAATATGGCCGAGGTCGGCCACCAGACCGTCGGAGATATCGATCGCCGCCGACGCAATGCCGCGCAAAGCCTGGCCTAGCGCGATCCGCGGTTTCGGCATATGCAGCGCCTGCAGAAAAGCATCGAGCGCTTCGATCTCAAGCGTGATGCGATGCTGCAGATGCGCGAGCGCGAGTGCCGCATCGCCGAGTCGCCCGGATATCCAGATCTGATCGCCGGGTTTTGCGCCATCACGGCGCAATGCGCAGCCGACCGGAACCTCGCCGATGATGTGCACGCACAGATTCAACGGACCCTGCGTCGTATCGCCGCCAACCAGGTCGACCTCATGGCGGCGGGCAAGCGCCATGAAACCGTCAGCAAATTCGGCGAGCCAGCCCTCGTTGATTTCGGGAAGCGCCAGTGCCAGCATCGCCCAGCGAGGCGTTGCGCCCATCGCCGCCATATCGGACAGATTCACTGCCAAGGCTTTGTGTCCGAGCTGACGCGGATTGGCATCGGCAAAAAAATGCCTGCCCGCGACCAGCATATCGGTCGCCGCGGCGAGCGTCATTCCGGGTGCCGGCTGTACAAGCGCCGCGTCGTCGCCGACGCCGAGCAGCGTTCGCCGGCACGGCTGCGTGAAATAGCGCGCAATGATGTCGAATTCGGAAAGCATGCCGGATTTTACGCCATCCCGTCGTCGCACAAACGGGCGAAGCCAGCTGCCGCCAGCTACGGCGCAATGGCTTTGCGATGGCTATTGTTCGCCTGTGCGCGCGATTTTCGCAACATGATCCAGAACGCCGTTCACATATTTGTGACCGTCAGTGCCGCCGTAGCGTTTGGCGATTTCGATGGCTTCGTTGATTACGACGCGGCGTGGAATTTCGAGATAATGCGTCAACTCATACGTCGCCAACAGCAGAATCGCGTGCTCGACTGGGCTCAGCGCGTTGATCGGGCGATCGAGATGCGGCGCCAAGGCGGTACGCAAGGTTTCGTCCTCGCGGATGACGCCCCTGATCAGCGCCGAACAGTGCTCGGCATCGGCGCGCGCAAAATCTTCGCGCTCGGCAAGATGGGCGATGATGCGATCGGGCGTTTCGGCCGAGAGCAGCCATTGATAGAGGCCCTGCGCGGCGAATTCGCGTGAGCGCCGCCGGCTGGTTTTGCCGCCGCCGGCTCGATCGCTCTTGTCATTCGTCATCAAGCCGTTCCAGCAGCCGCGCCATTTCGATCGCAGCTGCGGCGGCGTCGGCGCCCTTTTCGCGCGCGCGGTGCAGTGCCTGATCCTCGGTGTCAGTCGTCAGTATGCCGTTAGCGATCGGTAGTCCGTTGTCGAGTTGGACAGCCATCAAGCCGCTCGCCGATTCATTGGCGACAATTTCGAAATGATAAGTGTCGCCGCGGATGACCGCACCGAGCGCGATGAGTGCATCGAAATCGCCGCGCGTCGCCAGCCTCTGTAAGGCCAGCGGCACTTCGAGCGCGCCGGGGACCGTGACCAGCGTGATATCGTTTTCGGCGACGCCGCGCTCCTTCAGCGCCGCATGACAGGCGCCCAGCAAAATTTCGCCGATGGCCTGATTGAATCGGCTCATCACGATGCCGACGCGCAGTCCGGCTCCGTTTAAAGTGTTCTCGATCTCTTTCATGGTCGCTGTCGCTTGTTTGCCGTTCCGGCGATCGGCTCGTTGAACCCCGAAATTAATCGGGCAGCTCGTGGCCGGTCACTTCGAGCCCGAAGCCGGCCATGCTCGGCATTTTGCGCGGCGCAGCCAAGAGCCGCATTTTGCGCACATTCAGGTCGCGCAGAATTTGTGCGCCGATGCCGTAATTGCGCAGATCGATGCGCGATTGATCGGTGTTGACTGGCGCTGTACCGCGCGCACGATCGAGCAGTTCGGCGGCGGTTTCCGGCTTGTGCAACAACACGATGACGCCGCGTTTCGCATGCGCGATCGTCTGCAGCGTATCGTTCAGATTCCAAGAGTGGCGGCGGTCGCCGGCATCGAGCAAATCCATCACCGATAAGGGCTCATGCACGCGCACCAGCGTTTCCTCGGCCGCGGCAATTTCGCCTTTGACCAGAGCCAGATGCGTCGCCTGCGTGGTCTGATCGTTATAGACGACCAGCGTAAATTCGCCGTGCAGCGTCTGTATCGGCCGCTCGGCGACGCGCGTAACCAGCGATTCGGTCTGGCTGCGGTAATGGATCAGATCGGCGATCGAACCGATTTTCAAATCGTGGCGCTCGGCGAATTCAACGAGATCGGGCAGGCGCGCCATCTCACCATTGTCGTTCATGATTTCGCAGATCACGGCCGCTGCCGTCAATCCAGCGAGCTGGGCCAGATCGCAGCCGGCTTCGGTGTGCCCGGCGCGCGACAGGACGCCGCCTTTTTGCGCCATCAGCGGAAAAATATGGCCTGGCTGCACGATGTCGTCAGGCGTCGCATCGCACGCAACCGCGGCTTGAATCGTGCGCGCGCGATCGGCGGCCGAGATGCCTGTCGTCACGCCGCGCGAAGCTTCGATCGATACCGTGAAATTGGTTCCCGGCGACGAGCGATTGCGCGCCACCATCAGCGGCAGATTCAGTTGCCGGCAGTGCGTTTCAGTCAAGGTCAGACAAATCAGACCGCGGCCGTGCGTGGCCATGAAATTGATGTGGCCGGCGGTCGCGAATTCGGCGCCGAGTACGAGGTCGCCTTCGTTCTCGCGCTCTTCGTCGTCAACGAGGATCGTCATTTTGCCGGCTTTGATTTCGGCGAGGATTTCAGCCGTCGAGTTAAGCGCCATCGTTTCTCATTGCGCGGTCGATATCGATACCGCGCCGAATTGCGCGAGCCGTTCCACATAGCGCGCGAGCATATCGATTTCAAGATTGACCTTGCTGCCGCGCCGCAGTGCGTGCAGATTCGTGGCCTGCAAGGTTTGCGGAATCAGGTTGATGCTGAAGCTGTCTGCATTGACCGCGTTCACCGTCAAGCTGACGCCGTTCACGGTGATCGATCCTTTGCGCGCGATGTATTTCATCAGCGCGTGCGGCGCGGCGATCCGCAGCAACGCATTGTCGCCAGCCGGTTCGAATTCCGCGACATCGCCGACGCCATCGACGTGGCCGCTGACCCAGTGTCCGCCGAGCCGATCGGACGCGCGCAACGCCTTTTCCAGGTTGACGCTATCGTCCTGCCGAAACCCACTCGTGCAGCTTATGGTTTCCGCCGACACATCGACACTGAAAACATTCTGCTCGATCGCAACCACAGTCAGACAGACGCCATTGACGGCAATGCTGTCGCCCACCTTGCTGTCTCGCAAATCCAGCGGTGACGCGATGGCGGCGCGATAACCGGCCCGGCAAGGCGCTATGGCCGCGATTTTTCCTGTGGTTTCGATGATGCCGGTAAACAATTGCGAACCTCGATGGATTCTGTCGGCCGCTGAATGCGCCTCGTGGCAAATTGCAGACGGAAACGGGCGCCTAGCTCAATTCTTTGTGCCAGCCAGCAGATGCAGCGGCCACGCAATCACGCGCTTCATGGTTTCCGGCCCCCACGCGGCGCGCAGTTCGCTGTCGATTTCGGTGCGCGGATCGCGGCCGGTTGCAGCGAGGTAACGCCGGCTCGCAGACCATGTACCGAGGTAGCCGAGCAGCTCAGCCAAATCCCATTCGACTGTCATCTCGAATTCGCCAATGCCGATGCGCTCGAACGGAAACGGCAGGCTGCGATAACCGTCCTCGACCAGCGCGCGTTCCGGCGGCCAGTAAGGGCCGACGACATCGCGATAATAGCGAGTGAATACGCGGTCGATGTCCGGCGCAATCATGCGCTCCCCGTAACACCACGCGGCGATGATGCCATTCGGCTTCAGCACGCGCCGCGCCTCGGCGTAAAACTTTACCAGATCGAACCAGTGCAAAGCCTGGCCGACTGTGATCAGATCGACACTTGCGGAGCCTTGCGAAGATTGCTCGGCTGTTTCGACTTTATATTCTATATTCGGGAGCCGCGCCGCGTTCCCGATTTGCTCCGCACTGGCGTCGCTGGCAATCACGCGCGCAAACAATTTTGCGAGGGCGACCGCGGCCTGGCCACTGCCAGTCGCGCAATCCCACGCCAACTCGCGCGCCGGCGCGCTTTCGACAAGCTTCGTGAACAGCTCGGCTGGGTAACGCGGGCGATATCTGGCGTACTCGCCGGCGTGCCCGGAAAAATGATCCTTGAATGCCATGCGCGAGGCGCGAGAGACCAGAGCTGTCAGCGACCAGCCAGGGCGGGAGCGCCATCTGCCGATTGCTCGATCAGGCGTGCGACGATGCGGATAGCGCCGCCGACTTTGCGCAGGTCGGTGATATTGAGCTCCCGTCTGCCCGACAGATCGGTGAGCTCGGGCAAATCGAACATGCCGCGCGCGGTATCGCCGAACAATTGCGGCGCGAAATACAGCAGGAGTTCGTCGACGAGCCCGGCTTTCAGCAGCGCACCGTTAAGCTCCATGCCGGCTTCGACCAGCACTTCGTTGATCTCGCGCTGCGCGAGTTCCTGCATCAGTTGCGGCAGTCCTACCTTGCCGGAATCGCCGGGCACCAACGCAACCTGCGCGCCGGTTTTTTCCAGGCGTTTGACGAGCCCAGGAAAATGTAGAGCCGACGCGACCAGCACGCCGCCGCCTTTCAGCACCCGCGAAGTCAGCGGAATTTGCAACTTGCTGTCGATGATCACGCGCAGCGGCTGGCGCGTCGTTTCGACTTCGCGCACGTTCAATTCCGGATCGTCCTTGCGCACGGTGCCCATGCCGGTCAGCACAGCGCACGAACGCGCGCGCCAGTGGTGGCCATCGCGCCGGGCGCTGGCGTCGGTGATCCAGCGGCTTGCGCCGTTGTTGAGAGCCGTCTTGCCGTCGAGGCTGGCGGCGATTTTCAGCCGGATCCACGGGCGGCCGCGCGTCATGCGCGAAACGAAACCGATGTTCATCTCGCGCGCTTCGTGCTCGAGCACGCCCGACTCGACCTCGATCCCGGCTCTCTTCAATCGTTCGAAACCGCTGCCCGCGACTTTCGGATTCGGATCCTGCATGGCTGCGACCACGCGCCTGACCTTTGCTTCGATCAAGGCATCGATGCACGGCGGCGTGCGCCCCTGGTGACTGCACGGCTCCAGAGTCGTATACACGGTCGTGCCTGCGGCCTGGGCGCCAGCCGCTTTGAGCGCGGCGACTTCGGCATGCGCTTCGCCGGCTTTTTCATGAAAGCCCTCGCCGACGATGCGGCCGTCGCGTGCGATCACGCAGCCGACGCGCGGATTCGGGCTTGCGGTGTACAGGCCGCGCTCCGCGAGTTGCAGGGCGCGCGCCATCATGGCGTAGTCATCAGGCTGCGGCATAAGTGGGTCGTCGTATTGTCGGTTGCGATTTCTGAATAAAAGCAGACGAACGGGCCGGGCGTCCTTGGCATTCGTGCTGGTTCCCCCGTGCTAGCGGCGCCTCCTTTTTGGCGGATTTTGCACTTCCTTGATGGCGTCGTGAAAGTCACCGACGTCCTGGAAGCTTTTATACACCGAGGCGAAGCGTATATAGGCAACTTTATCGAGCTTGTAAAGTTCCTGCATCACCATCTCGCCTATTTGACGTGATGCCACTTCACGCTCGCCAAGCGCCAGCAGTTTCTGCGTGATGCCGTGCATTGCTTTATCCACGGTTTCGGCTGCGACCGGCCGCTTGTGCAACGCCCGCGAAAAGCCGGTACGTAACCGTTCGGCGTCGAATTCGGTGCGCGTGCCGTCCTGCTTCACGACCTGCGGCATGCGCAATTCGACTGTTTCGTACGTCGTAAAACGCTTTTCGCAAATCGCGCAGCGGCGGCGTCGGCGTATGCTGTCGCCCTCCTCGTTGACGCGGGAATCGACGACCTGCGTGTCGGCAGCGTTACAAAAAGGACATTTCATGGCAATCCGTTTGGCGAGCCGCGAATTTTACCGTAAACGGCTGGCATCTGTTCGACGCAACTCATTTCCCGGCGCGACGCGTTACTTGATGGCGGCAAGACTCCAGCAGATCATTTAGCGGCCGCCATGTCTCTGAATCGAGTTCATCGATGGCGGGCTTTAAAGCGCATTGCCGTCCAGATTCGGATCTCTTGATCGAAACCACGTGATATCCCTGGCGTTACAATGACGCGGAGTCAAAACCTGCGCAAAACCCTGCGCGTACCAAAAAACCTCGAACATTTGCCGTCTTGTACTTCCTTCTCCGCATAGCCGCCTTCATCGATGCGCTGAACGAGCGCATCGGCCGCGCGTGCGCCTGGCTGGTGCTGATTGCCGTTCTCGTTTCAAGCGGCAACGCGGTTTCGCGCTACACGTTCGGCATGAGCTCAAATGCGTTTCTCGAGATTCAGTGGTATCTGTTCGCCGCGATCTTTCTGCTCGCTGCCGGCTATACGCACCGACACGATGGCCACGTGCGCGTCGATGTCTTCTACAGCCGATGCTCGAAACGGACACGGGCATGGATCGACATTTTCGGTGGATTGCTGTTTCTGTTGCCGATGGCGATCGCCATCCTCTGGTTGTCGTGGCCGATGGCCGCGTCGTCGTTTCAAATCAATGAGGGTTCGCCCGATCCGGGCGGTCTTTTGCGCTGGCCTGTCAAGCTGATGATTCCACTTGGTTTCGCCCTGCTCACGCTGCAGGCGATCGCCGAGATCATCAAGAAAGCCGCCACCATTACGGCCACGGGCTCAGCGCCGTAATGATCTTCGAGCTGATGGGGCCGTTGATGTTCGTCGGGCTCGTCGTTTTTCTGCTGCTCGGCTATCCGATCGCTTTCTCGCTTGCCGCGGTCGGGCTGCTGTTCGCGGCGATCGGCATCAAGCTCGATTTGTTTCAGGTCAGCCTGCTGCAGGCCTTGCCCGATCGCATATTCGGCATTATGTCGAATCAGACCTTGCTCGCGATTCCGTTTTTCACGTTCATGGGCGTGCTGCTGGAACGCAGCGGTCTGGCCGAAGATCTGCTCGACACCATGGGTCAGTTGTTCGGCCGCTTGCCCGGCGGCCTCGCCTACTCGGTGATTTTTGTCGGGGCCCTCCTCGGCGGGCCCGCCGGCGTGGTGGCCGCGGTGGTGATCGCCATGGGATTGATTTCGCTGCCGATCATGCTGCGCTATGGCTACGACGTTCGGCTCGCGACCGGAACCATCGCCGCGTCCGGCACCTTGGCGCAGATCATCCCGCCCAGCATCGTGCTGGTCGTGCTGGCTGATCAGATGGCGGTTTCGGTCGGCGATTTGTACGCCGGCGCGCTGGTTCCAAGTCTGGTGTTGAGCGGACTCTATTTCGGCTACGTCTTCCTCGTCACGCTGATCAATCCGAAAGCCGCGCCGCCGCTGCCCGCCGAAGCGCGCGTTTTGCGAGGGAGCGCGCTGGCGCGGCGCGTGGTATCCACTATGCTGCCGCCGCTCGCGCTGATTTTTCTCGTGCTGATCACAATTTTTCTCGGTCTGGCAACGCCAACCGAAGGCGCCGCCATGGGCGCCGCGGCGACGCTGGCAATGGCGCTCGCCAGGCGCAAGCTCAACTGGAAGCTGCTGCGCGAAGCGATGGACCAGACCGCGCGCCTCACCAGCTTCGTGATTTTCGTGCTGATCGGATCGACGATTTTCACGCTGGTATTTCGCGGCGTCGACGGTGATCTATGGATAGAAAGCCTGATGACCGCGCTGCCGGGCGGCGCGCTCGGTTTTCTGATCTTCGCCAACGTCGTCGTTTTCCTGCTCGCGTTTTTTCTGGAATTCTTCGAGATCGCCTTCATCCTGGTGCCGCTGTTCGCGCCGATCGCGCAAAAGCTCGGCATCGACCTGGTCTGGTTCGGCGTGCTGCTCGGCATCAATATGCAGACGTCATTCCTGCACCCGCCGTTCGGCTTCGCGCTTTTCTATCTGCGCAGCGTCGCGCCGGCGTCGATCAAGACCAGCGATATCTATTGGGGCGCGGTCCCGTTTGTGATCATTCAGATCATCATGGTAGCGCTGGTCATCGCGTTTCCGGCAATGGTAACGAGCTTCGTCTCGCGATAAGTCCGTGTATTTCCCATCGCGGGCAGGCGCGGAAATCCGGAACCTTGGCTAAACCTTATTGGCGTACACAAACCGCTCGAACGCAGCCTCATTCGCAGCGAACCACTGATACTGCTCGTCGCGGAATTTCTTCCAGTTGTCGTAGATTTTTTTGAATGCCGGATTCTTGCCGGCTTCTTCGGCGTAGATTTCGAACGCGGTTTTCTGGGCGGCTTTCATGAGATCGTCGGGAAAGCTTTGCAGCGCGACACCGGATTTGATCAGGCGCTGCAGAGCCGCCGTGTTTTTGGCGTCGTACCCGGCAGTCATGTCGAGATTGACTTCCTTGCACACCGTCGCGAGGACTTCCTGGTAGGGCGGCGGAAGTTTTTTCCACTGCTCGGCATTGACGATCAGGCTCACGGTGGCGCCCGGTTCCCACCAACCCGGCGCGTAGTAGTTTTTCGCGATCTTGTAAAAGCCGAGCTTTTCGTCGTCGTAAGGGCCGACCCATTCGGTGGCGTCGATCGCGCCGCGCTCCAGCGAGGGATACACATCGGCGCCGGCAATCGTCTGCGGCACCGCGCCGAGCGCCGCCAGGATGCGTCCGCCCAAACCCGGAATCCGCATCTTTAAACCCCGGAAGTCGGCAAGCGATGTCACTGGCCGCCGAAACCACCCCCCCATCTGGGCGCCGGTGTTGCCGCACGGAAAGTTGACAGTGTTGTACTGCGCGAACAATTCGCGCATCAGCTGCAGGCCGCCGCCGTAGTAGAACCACGAATTCTGCTGGCGCGCCGTCAATCCGAAGGGCAGCGTCGTGTCGAATGCAAGCGCGAGATTTTTGCCGATGTAGTAGTAAGCCGCGGTATGGCCGCATTCGACGGTGCCCTGCTGCACAGCATCGAGCACCTGCAGGCCGGGCACCAATTCGCCGGCGGCGAACGCCCTGATCTGAAATTTGCCATCGGTGAGCATGGCAACGCGCCGCGCAACCATTTCGCAGCCGCCAAACAAGGTATCGAGGCTTTTCGGCCAGCTCGTCGCCATGCGCCAGCGAATTGCGGGCAGATCGTGCGCGATGGCGGGCGCCGCAAGTGCGCCGACCGCGGCCCCTGCGCTCAAACGTTTCAGGAACGAGCGTCTTTGCATCTTTATTCCTCCTGGTTAACCTGATCTCTCAGGTTGTGACGCATCTTTGGCGTCCGGACTTTGCGGCCAGTTTTTGGAAGTTCATTGGACGGACGCGATGCGGCCAGAACTGCTGCCATCGACGCGAATGCTCAGGCGAGAAACGGCAGACTGCAGTGGCGCCTGCGCGATGGTCAATTGCCGGCGATCGTCATATTGTCGATCAGGATCGACGGGCAATGTTTGGAGCCGCGTGCCAGTACGTCTGAACCGATCTCGGTAATGCTGCGAAACATGTCCTTCAGATTGCCGGCGATGGTGATTTCATCGACTGCGTGCACAACCTCGCCGTGCTCGATCCAGAAACCGGCGACGCCGCGCGAATAATCACCGGTCACGAGATTCACGCCCTGGCCGAGGACTTCCGTGACAAGCAGACCGCGATCCATTTTCTTCATCAAGCCGTCGAGATCGAGCGCCCCTTTTGCGATCACCAGATTATGATTGCCGCCGGCGTTGCCCGTCGTTTGCATGCCGAGCTTGCGCGCCGAGTAGCTGCCAAGAAAATAACCGCACAGCACGCCGTCCTTGACGATATCCCGCGATCTCGTGGCAACCCCTTCGTCATCGAAAGCGCTGCTCGCGAGGCCGCGCTTCAAAAACGGCAGATCGCTGATCTGCACGATCGGCGAAAAAATCCGGGTGCCCAGCGCATCCAGCAAGAACGACGATTTGCGGTAAAGGCTGCCGCCGCTTGCCCCAGCGACGAGATGGCCGATCAGGGTTGCTGCGACCGGCGCTTCGAACAGTACGGGCGATCGTCCGGTTTTTATCTGGCGCGAATCGAGGCGCCGGACCGTGCGCTTGCCGGCGATCGCGCCGACGCGCGCAGCCGCCTCCAGATCCTGCTCGGCCCGCGCCGTCGTGTACCAATCGTCGCGCTGCATGCCGTCATCATGGCCGGCAATGACCGCACAACCAATGCTGTGGCGGGACGTCGGGTAACCGCCCAGGAAACCGCGTGAATTGCCGTAGATGAACTGCGATTCATGGACGCCGACTGACGCGCCTTCGGAATTGTTGATGCGCTCGTCGATGCTGAAAGCGGCGGCCTCGCACGATTTCGCGAGTTCGATGGCGTCCTCGATCGGCAGATGCCAGGGATGATATAAATCGAGGTCGGGGAATTCGGTCGCGAGGTTTTCTTTATCGGCGAGCCCGGCGCAATCGTCCGACCCCGTAAAGCGGGCGATCGATAAAGCGGCATCGACGGTATCGCGCAAGGCCTGCGGCGTGAAAACCGAGCTCGTCGCATGGCCGCGCTTGTGGCCGGCATAAACGGTGACGCCGATCGCTTTGTCGCGGTTATACTCGATGGTCTCGACTTCATTCCGCCGCACAGTGACGTTCTGGCCGAAGCTTTCGTGCACTTCGGCTTCGCAATCGCTGGCGCCGCGTTCGAGCGCGCGCGCCAGCAGATCGCGCACCATTTGTTTGAAGGTATCGGCGCTGTGATAAAAACGATGGTCGGACATGAAGTGGCGTGCGGGATAGACTAAGAGCTTGTCCGTAAATAATTCAGTCCTGCGCCGGGATCAATTTGAGCGCAGGCCGCGAAGCAAGACGCGCCGTTGTGTCGGCCACAACCAGGCGGGCGCGGACACGTTGGCGGCGACCCCGCCCGTTTGCGGGTAGCGCCCGCGAGGCCTGCTCCCGCAAACGGCCGTTTTGCGGTAACGGGTCGCAGGCCTCCTTGCGACAAAGGGATGCGCTCACATTGATCCCGGCCCGAAGGGTTGGCGCCCGAAAGCGCGTCTGCCGCGTTGCGAGCCTTGCCCAATGCATGACATTCGGGCTGCGACTCGCGACTTGCATCCATCGCTTTGGGGCGCCAACGCAGGGCTGAATTATTCACGGACAAGCTCTAACAGGCTAAGGCTTGGGCCTGGATTTGGGGTCGGGGTCGGGCATCAAGGCGACCAAGGCGGCTTTCTGCATCTCCATGGTCTTGATCGTCATTTGCAGCAAGCCGAGATTCATCGCCAGCCAGTTTTCGACGGACTTCAACTCCGAAATCTTTTTCTCGAGCTCATCGGGGTTGATGGTAGGCGTCAGCATGCCGGGGAACGGTAACGACATCGGGTTCCACATCTTTTGCATGAACTCGAACATATCGCCGGGAGCGGACGATTCAGCCATGGTCTTATCCTCTATCGAAATGAAAGGCGCCCGCAATCGGGCTTTGAACTGGGCCGGCGACCGGATCGTCGCGCCCGACCCGAAGAGCCGCATAAAACGCATTGAGCGGGACAAGCTGGCAGCCGTTTATCTTCCATTCGGCGCTACCGGCCGCTCCCTCGCGCTGCATCGAATAAAGCGCGACCACAACATTGCCGTCCGGCGCAAGCACCTGCCCGGGCTGCACCGGTACGTCATCGACGATTGAGGGCGGCAGAAAGGTGAACGCGCGCGGCCGATAAACGGCTGCGTAATTCTGCCTGATCATAGAGATGAATTGGCGCGGCGTCTGAAACAGTTTCCGCAATGCCGGCGACGCGTACGAAAACGCGGTTTCCGCATCATCCTCCAGAAGTGCGTCGATTTGCGCGTTAATGACGGCGCGGATCGCGATCCAGTCATCCTCGCTCATCGCCGATTGCTGAGCCGCGGCTGGCAGGCCGGCGGTCAAGCCAAAGCAGGTCATCCACAGGAACAGGAGCCGCTTCTTGGTCAACTTCATGGTCGATATGGTACTCCGATCGATCACCCGGAACCCAGGTCATCCGGCTTGCGGCTGCTCATCTGCATTTCAAGGAACGACCCGGCATCGCCCGTAAACCTCGGTAAAGCGCTGCGGTCATACCCAAGGTAACAGGACAAACCCAATGAAAATTATCCATCCAGCGCTATTCGCTTGCCTGACGCTGAATTCGTTTACCGCCGAAGCGGTGCGTGACCGCGAACGCACGCTCGATCGCGATTTCCAGGGACCGCGCGTCGAGTGGCAAGGTGCGATCGTCGCCCGCATCGAGGATGACGGGGATACCTGTTTCCTGCTCGAGCGCCTGGCTGACCCGTACCGGTCGCGAGGCCCGCGCGAGGTCGCCCGCTTTATCGCTTGCAATCCCGGTCCGTTCGATCAGGACCGCTTCGCGCCGGGCCAGATTTTGCGGGTCACCGGCAATCTCGGCGAGGCGGTTCCGCGGCGCATCGGGGCAGAAGTCTGGGAGCAGCCGATTATCGCTGGCTCGATCCTGAAACGGGAATCTGCTGCGGATTATCCGGCCCGCTATCATGGCAGCCCTTATTACGATCCGTTCTACGCGCCGTTTTACGCGCATCCTTATGGCTACCCGTATGGGTACCCGCATAACCCGGGGTTTTCTACCCATTTCTTCTTCGGCAGAGGCTGGCATTAGGGCTTATGCTCGAAAACCCGAGCTAAACATGGAGTCTCGGCTTGAGGTGCCGGGAAGTCATCAAGACTGTTAGAATCAGTTGGCCAGGCGCGCGCAACACCAGCAACCGCAGGTACGGGGAAGGTACCTGATTCGAATAAATTTTCAATGCGATGTAAAGGACTTTTCCTGGCATGGCATGTGAGTTGCTGACAGTACGGTCATAGGGAGACGAAAGCCGAGGGGTCGCGCAACCGAAGATCTCGATCGGCAGACTCAGCAGCAGCAAAGCAAATGACCCATCGGCCGCTTCACGTCGATGCGTTTGCCGTCTCGCCCCATTCAACAAGAAAAGATGAGCGAGCTTCCACAGAAACTACGGGAACGGATAGCAGGCACAACACTGCCGTCGCTCCCGCACGTCTTGTTGAAGGTGCTGCGGACTTTCAATAGCGAGCGGGTTAATATCGCTGACCTGAGCCGTTTGATCAATCTCGACGTTGCGCTGCGCAACAGAATCGTTGCACTGGCCAACCCCTTGAGCAACCAGAAGCCTGCTCAAATCGTTTCGCTCGAACAGAGCATCGTGGCACTTGGGCTCGACACCGTCCGGACGATTGCAATCAGCGCCGCGATCGCCGAGGTATTCAAACCGCAATCGCCAATTCGGCGAGCCGAAGCGAAACGTCTGTGGCGGCATGCCGCGCACGCGGCTGCCATCGCAAAAAGGCTGGCTGAGCTCACGCAGTACATGCATCCCGAAGAAGCGCATCTGGCCGGCCTGCTGCACGACGTCGGCCAGCTCGTGCTGGCCGCCGCGTTTCCGGAGCAGTACGCGCAAGTCCTGGCAGAGCCGGATGAACTTCGGCAAATCGATATCGAGCGCCAGCAATTCGGCGCCGATCACGCGCAAGTGGGCTTTTGGTTGATGGGCCACTACCAACTGCGTTCCATCATCGGCGACGCGGTCCTCTATCATCACGAGCCCACAGAACGGATAGTCGACGCGCACTTATTGGTCAGGATCGTCAGTGCGGCGCACGCGTTATCGTCAGACATCGCCGCACAGGTTGCGGGCGGAATCGAACTGGCCGAGCGGCTATTCAAGTTGCCCGCGAACGAAATTCTTGCCGTCGTCGAACACGCCCGCAAAGAGGTGCGGCAGGACGCTGACTATCTCGCGCTGAATATCGAAAAAGGCGTCGAGTCGATAGCACAAGACACCGCGAAGCGCAGAAAGCCGGTCGAAATCGAGTTGAGCGATGATGACAATCCGATTGATGCAGAGCTCGCCGAAGAAATCCGCAGCATCATGCTGTTGAACGGGGTCCGGCAGGCGATTGCCGCGGCTGCCGGAGAACCGGCGGTGCTCGCCGCGATCCGGAAAAGCGCACAAATCCTGTTTGGCGTCGATGCGACTTTCTTCATCTATGAACCGGGCAGTAACCTGCTGCTCGTCAGACGCGCGTCCGGCGATGCGGCATCAAACGACCAGATCAGCGACCAGATCGTCATTCCATACGATTCGGGAGATAGCTTGATCGCGCAAGCCGTGCGCGGCGATGCGCCGCTCAACTCATTCAGCCGCAACGCCGAGCTTGCCATCATCGACCAACAGGTGATCCGCGCGACCCAAAGCGCGGGGATTTTGTGCCTGCCGCTGATCATCGGCGAGAAGACGCTGGGGGCGATTGTGTTCGGCGTCAACGCCGAAACCGCGGCAGCGCTGAGCGAGAACATGCATTTCATCAGGGCATTCGCGAATCTTGCCGCGAGCAGTCTGGACGCGTTCAGAAGCCGTGAGGCTTACGAGAGGCTCATCGAAGCCAATCGGGAAGCTGAAACCGCGGGTCACTTGCGCAAGATCGTGCACGAGGTCAGCAATCCGCTGTCGATCATAAAAAACTACATCAGCATATTAGGTATGAAGCTTGGCCCTGACGATCCCAGCCGGCAAGATCTCGAGGTGCTGAACGAGGAGATCGATCGCATCGTCGGCATCATTCGCAGCTTGTCCGATCCGCACACGCCTGCTGTCGATATGACCGCGGAGGCCGATCCCAACCTGATCGTCTCGGAAGTCGTCGAGCTGTGCCGGAAATCGCTGTTTGCACCGAACCGGATAAGCCTGAAACTCGATCTTGATCAATCGATGGAGACCGTTGCTACCAACAAGAACGGCGTCAAACAGATTTTGCTAAATCTGGTGAAAAATGCAGCGGAAGCGATGGTTGACGGTGGCACGCTGTCTCTTTCGACGGCAGACAGCGTCAACCGCGACGGCGAAGACTACGTGGCAATAACCATCAGCGACACCGGCCCGGGTATCCCGCCTTATGTTATGTCCCATCTGTTCGAGCCGGGCAACAGCAGCAAAGGCAATGGCCACGCCGGATTGGGTCTGGCCATCGCCAAAAACATCGTCAAGGAATTGCGAGGCTTCATTACGTGCCGAAACACACAAAGAGGGGTTTCATTCGAAATACTGCTGCCAAAAAAACCCTCTGGATCGATCGCCTGATAATTTACATTCGAAATTAGCGCGCCTAAACTCGCTCAAAACGTTTTGACGGTTCAGGCGACGACAGGGAGAAGAGAATCAGCGCTATCGAATACCCGGTCCCCGAGTACCGGGCGTCCTCTTCAAAAATACTGATTGTTGACGACGAACCGCGGCTGCGCACCAGTCTCAGACGGCTGATCGCTCCGCACGGCTACGCGCTGGACCTGTGCGGCAGCGGCAGCGAAGCGATTGCCAATCTGCAACGCGCCCGCTTCGATCTAATTTTGCTCGATCTTGTGTTGCCCGACATGACCGGGCTCGACGTCATGGAATTCATCAGCGGTAAACGACTGGATACCACGGTGATCGTCGTCAGTGGCGATACGTCCATCAATTCCGCAATCGGGACCTTGCGCCGCGGCGCCTACGATTTCATCCGCAAACCGTACGAGCCTGAAGAGCTCCTGAAAGCGATCGATAATGCGCTGCGCAAACGTTACCTCGAAAAAATAAATCGCCGCATCAGCGTCAAGCTCGAACATTCAGAGCGCTCCTATCGCTATCTGGTCGACAGTTCACCCGATATCATCTACACGCTGAATCAGCAGGGCAACTTCAGCTTCCTCAATGACCGCATCGAGAGCCTGCTCGGCTTCGCCAGGGATGAACTGCTGGGCAAGCACTACACGGCGATTATTCATGATGAGGATTGCGATCGCGCGGCCTACGTGTTCAACGAGCGCCGAACCGGCGAGCGCGGCGCACGCAACGTCGAACTGCGGCTCAAATGCAAACAGGGTTCCGAGCGATATCGTCTGTTTGCGACGAATTACATCACCGTCGTGCTGAATGCAATGGGCGTATACAAAAACGGCGGCGGCGTCCAGCCGATGCTGTTCGCCGGCACGCATGGCGTCGCGCGCGACATCAGCGAGCGCAAGAAGGCCGAAGATACGATCAGCTATCAGGCTTACCACGACATGCTGACTGACTTGCCGAATCGGGCATTGTTCAAAGACAGACTCGGCCTCGCGATAACCCACGCCCAGCGCAGCGGCCACCTGCTCGCGATGATGTTTCTCGACCTTGATCGCTTCAAGCTGGTGAACGACACCCTGGGTCACGTGAAGGGCGACGAATTACTGCAAGCTGTCGCGCAGCGTCTCAAAAATACCTTGCGCAAGGGCGACACGCTGGCGCGCGTCGGCGGCGACGAATTCACGTTGCTGCTGCCGGAAATTAACAGCCGGGACGATGCGGCTTTGATCGCCCAGAAAGTACTCGATGAGCTGCGGCGTCCATTCCTGATCGAGGAGCAGGACATTTTCTCGACGGTCAGCATCGGCATCGCCGTATTCCCGGACGATGGCGACGGCATCGACGATCTGATCAAGAATGCCGACATGGCGATGTACCACGGCAAATGGGAAGGCAAGAACAACTATCAGTTCTATAGCAAAGCCATGAACGTCGTGTTCCAGCAGCGGCTGGCGGGCGAAAGCGAATTGCGCAAGGCGCTCGATCGCGACGAGTTCGTGCTCCACTACCAGCCGCAAGTCAATATCGTAAGCCGCAAAATAATCGGCATGGAGGCCTTGATCCGCTGGCAGCATCCGACCCGCGGGCTGGTCAGTCCGGCTGAATTTATGCCACTTGCCGTAGAAACAGGCCTGATGCCAAGGATCAGCGACTGGGTTTTGCGACACGCATGTGCGCAGTTGCGGTCGTGGCGCGAAGCCGGCTTGCCGCCAGTACGCGTCGCGGTCAATCTCTCACCCCAGGATATCGAGCAGTCGCGCTTCGTCGAGAAAGTGCTGGGTGTGCTGCAGGACAATTATTTCGAAGCCAACGCGCTTGAAATCGAAATCACCGAGAACGTCATGATGCGCGACATCGAAAACACAATGACCAAATTGAGCCGGCTAGGCGCGCTCGGTGTGAAGATTGCGATCGACGACTTCGGTATCCACTATGCGTCGCTCAACTACCTGAAGAAGTTTCCAATCCACACCATTAAGATCGATCAATCGTTCGTGCAGGACATCACCTCCGACGCGAGTGATGCGCCGATCATTACCGCCATCGTGGCCATCGCGAAAGGCTTTAGGCTGAATTTGATTGCGGAAGGCGTGGAAACATTGCGCCAGCTCGAAGTGATACGTGCGCTGCACTGCGTTGAAATGCAGGGCTTTCTGTTCAGCGCCCCATTGTCGCCCGCGGACGCGACAAGAATACTTGCCAATCAGCAAGAACTCTTTCTGCCTCTCAATCATCGGAACGACGTTTCCGAACATTAGGGCCTATTCACACCTAAATCATGCCCGCGCTTTGTTCTCGCGGGACGAAATGCTAGGCGGACGGCGCTGTGCGTCCAGAATTTACCGGCTTTAAGACCATCGACAAATTTGCAAAGGGTTATCGGGTGGTTTACGGATAGCGGAACATGAAGGCTGGCGCCCACCGCGCGGAAACCGGCTTGACAAAAGCGGCCGACATAACCGCTTGGACATCTGTAGACCAGACGGCAGCGCGACGAAAGTATCGGTGCTGCCGCTGGCCTTCCTGCAGCCTTTAGTTTGGCCGATTGCCAGACATCGGAAAAGGCCAGGCGCCTGGAACAGGAGCTGGTTTTTCCGATTCCGATGCTTCGCTCGGCGTTGAGGTTACCGATCCGGTTGGCTTGACCACTGGTTTGGCTGCCGGCATTGCGGCCGGCTTTCTCGCAGCTGGTATTGCCGCCGCTTTTCTGGGCGCTGCTGTTTTCGGCGCAACCTTTCTGGCGACCGGTTTTTTCGCAGCGGCAGGTTTAGCAGCTTTGGTGGCGGCTTTTTTAGCGGCGGGTTTCTTCGCCGCCGTCTTGCTCGCGGATGGCTTTTTGGCCGCTGCCTTTTTAGCGGCAGGTTTCCTGGCCGCTGGTTTCTTCGCCGCTACCTTTTTAGCGGCAGGTTTATTCGCAGCGGTTTTCTTGGCCGCTACCTTTTTAGCGGCAGGTTTCGCTTTGGCTGCGGGCTTTTTCGCTGCCGTTTTTTTAGCAGCCGGCTTCTTCGCCGCCGCTTTCTTAGCAGGTTTCTTGGCCGCCGATTTCTTGGCCGCCGGCTTTTTCGCTGCACTTGCTTTCGGTTTTGTTGCCATGTCCAACCTCCTGTTCAAGTTATAGGAACGTCCGTTTCAACCGCAACGCTACCAATAGCCGCGTGCATATGGCAAAGGCTGGACGCACGCGTCCAGCCTTCTTGCATTGGCTATTACTGCTACAACAGCGATGATCCACGAAGCAGAATGGTCGCCAAAGCCCTGCGCTCGCCAAAAGCTTCTCTCGAAAAAGTGCGATTTAACAGTGCCCCGTTTCCAGTCCGCGTTCCTTTATCCTCGCTTGTTGATCTGCTCGTCCGTTTCGAAACATCCGGCAACCCTGGCTCCTGGTCGGCGAGGAATGCTTCCGTAGACGTTAAGGTTGATTTCGGCGGGTCCCGTTTATGACAGTGATCCGCGACGGGCAGCGAAGGTCAATCCCAATTCAGTGCGCCTCCCGTCTGATATTCGGTAACGCGCGTTTCGAAGAAATTCTTCTCCTTCTTCAGATCGACCATTTCCGACATCCACGGAAACGGATTGGTAGCGCCGACGAACAGGACATCAAGTCCGATCTGCTGGCAGCGGCGATTCGCGATGAAGCGCAGATATTCCTTGAACATCGGCGCATTCAAACCGAGCACGCCGCGCGGCATCGTATCTTCCGCGTAGCGATACTCGAGTTCAACACCGCGCTGAATCAAGCCGCGAATTTCTTCGCGGAATTCGCTCGTCCACAGATGCGGGTTTTCCATTTTTATCTGGTTGATCACGTCAATGCCGAAATTACAATGCATCGATTCATCGCGCAAGATGTATTGATACTGTTCTGCCGATCCAGTCATTTTATTTTGCCTTCCGAGCGCAAGTATTTGCGTAAATCCAACATAAAAGAACATTCCTTCCATGATGCACGCGAATACGATCAGGCTTTTCAGCAACTGCTGATCGGTTTCCGGTGTGCCGGTTCTGAATTCGGGATTGGTCAGCGTTTCGATGAACGGGAGCAGAAATTCATCCTTGTCGCGAATACTGCCGACCTCGTGATACATGTTGAACACCTCTCCCTGATCGAGGCCGAGAGATTCGACGATGTACTGATAGGCGTGCGTATGGATCGCCTCCTCAAACGCCTGCCGCAGCAAATACTGGCGGCATTCGGGATTGGTGATGTGGCGATATGTGCCAAGCACAATGTTGTTGGCGGCGAGCGAATCGGCAGTCACGAAAAAACCGAGGTTGCGCTTGACGATCAGCCGCTCGTCGTCGGTCAGGCCGTTCGGATCTTTCCACGTCGCGATGTCGCGGCTCATGTTGATTTCCTGCGGCATCCAGTGATTCGCGCAGCCGGCCAGGTATTTGTCCCATGCCCATTTGTATTTGAAAGGGACGAGCTGATTTACGTCGGCGCGGCAGTTGATGATCTGCTTGTCCTCGACTGTCACGCGGCGCGTCGCGTTGCCCGCGGTGTAGCGCTCGTCGCTTGCTCGCCGGTCTGCCGCTGGCTCGACGATTTTCTGCTCGCTCAATACCGCGCGCGTCTGACTGCCGGCAAAACCTTGCGCTTCGTTTTCGCCGCCGTGCCCGCTTTCAAAGCTCAACATGATTTTCTCTCTCCTGGTATTTTTCGTTGGCGGGACATTTTGTTCCCGGCCCAAAGGTGTTCTGACTTCCAGCAGTCGGAAGTTGGTTTGGCAGACGCCGCTATCGGGCTCGCCTGCTCTTTGTACTGGCTCCTGATATACGCCAGATGAATCCGCGAAAGTCCGTCATATCGATTCACAAATCGCAATGCTCGTTTCAATTCAAGTCCCTCGCCGTTTGTCCAAAAAAACCGGCTTCCAATTTGTCTTTGGCGCTATACGCCAAACGCCTTCTGCGCCGCTGAGGTTTGGCAGACACAGACCGAGCGGGAGTTGTAAATTTACTGACAAACCTCGCACTCCGGACTCGATATCGAACAAAACTGTTCGCCCCGCGCCTGCCCGGACGACACCGCATTCAGCTCGCCGCCCTTGCCGGTCGATTTCTCGGCGTGACTCGCGCCTAGCGTGCGCAAGTAATACGTCGTCTTCAACCCCCGCAGCCACGCCAGTTTGTAAGTCTCGTCGAGCTTCTTGCCTGAGGCGCCTGACATATAGATGTTCAGCGACTGCGCCTGGTCGATCCATTTCTGGCGACGCGAGCCGGCTTCGATCAGCCACGTCGGCTCGACCTCGAACGCGGTCGCATACAGCTTGCGGATTTCGGCTGGAACGCGGTCGATTTTCGCCAGGCTGCCGTCGAAATATTTGAGATCGGCGATCATCACCTCGTCCCACATATCGAGCTTTTTGAGATCGTTGACCAGATACTGGTTGGTCACGGTGAATTCGCCCGACAGATTCGATTTCACGTACAGGTTCTGATACGTCGGTTCTATGCTGGCCGAAACGCCGATGATGTTGGCGATGGTCGCGGTCGGCGCGATAGCGAGGCAGTTCGAGTTGCGCATGCCATGCCTGGCGATGCGGGCGCGCAGCGCATCCCAATCTAGCGTGCTCGATTGGTCGACTTCTAGATACCTTGTCCCGAGCCCGGTCGTGGGGCCGCCGCGTTCATCGCCCAGCAGTTTCAGCGAATCCTGCGGCAGGACGCCGCGCGACCAGAGCGAACCCTCATAAGTTGCATAGCGGCCGCGCTCCTCGGCCAGTTCGGTCGATGCCCAGCAGGCGGCATAGGAGACGGCCTCCATCGAGCGATCGGCGAATTCGACGGCGGCGTCCGATGCATAAGGAATGCGCAGCTCGTGCAGGCAATCCTGAAAACCCATGATGCCGAGACCGACCGGCCGGTGCTTGAGATTGGCGTTGCGCGCTTTCGCCACCGCGTAAAAGTTGATGTCGATCACGTTATCCAGCATGCGCATCGCGGTGGTCACGGTGCGTTGCAGCTTTTCGCGGTCGAGTTCAAAGTCCCCTTCGACTCCGCTCAGGACGGGCTTCAAATGCGCCGGCAGATTCAGTGAACCGAGGTTGCATACCGCGATTTCGTCCTCGTTGGTGTTCAGCGTGATCTCGGTGCACAGGTTCGAGCTGTGCACGACGCCGGTATGGCTTTGCGGCGAGCGGATGTTGCACGGATCCTTGAAGGTGATCCACGGATGACCAGTTTCGAAAAGCATGGTCAGCATCTTGCGCCATAGCTGCTGCGCCGGAACTTTCTTGAACAGCCTGATTTTTCCTTGCGCAGCTTTTTTCTCATAAGCCGTGTAAGCCGATTCGAATGCGCTGCCGGTCTTATCGTGCAGATCGAGGACATCGGAAGGCGAAAACAGCGTCCACTCGCCATTTTCCATGACGCGCTTCATGAACAGATCGGGCACCCAGTTCGCGGTATTCATGTCGTGCGTGCGGCGGCGATCGTCGCCGGTGTTCTTGCGCAGTTCGAGAAATTCCTCGATATCCATGTGCCAGGATTCGAGATAGGCGCACACCGCGCCTTTCCGCTTACCGCCCTGATTGACGGCAACCGCCGTATCGTTGACGACTTTCAGGAACGGCACGACCCCTTGCGATTTGCCATTGGTGCCCTTGATATGCGAGCCCATTGCCCTGACTTGCGTCCAGTCATTGCCGAGCCCGCCGGCGAATTTCGACAGCAGCGCGTTTTCCTTGATCGCTTCGTAGATATCGTCAAGGTCATCGCCGACCGTCGTCAGATAGCAACTCGACAACTGCGAGCGCCGCGTGCCGGAATTGAACAGCGTCGGCGTCGAACTCATGAAGTCGAAGCTCGACAGCAGGTTGTAGAACTCGATCGCGCGCACCTCGCGATTCTTTTCGTTCAAGGCCAGGCCCATGGCGACGCGCATGAAAAACGCTTGCGGCAGCTCGATGCGTTTGTCATCGACATGCAGGAAATAGCGGTCGTACAGGGTTTGCAGGCCTAGATAGCCGAATTTCAGATCGCGCTCGGGGTTCAGCGCCGTGGCCAGGCCCGCCAGATCGAATTTCAGCAAGCGCCGATCGAGCAACTCGGCGTCGATGCCGCGCTGAATGAAGGCGGGGAAATATTCGGGATAACGCGCGGCCATTTCGGCCTGCGGCGTTTCTCGGCCGAGAACCTCGAGGCGTATGGAGTTGAGCAGCAGGCGCGCCGTGACGAAGCCATAAGCCGGCTCTTTCTCGATCAGCGAGCGCGCCGACAATATCGCCGATTTGCGGACTTCCTCGATCGGCACGCCTTCATAAATATCTTTCAGTGTGGCTTGCAGAATAGGCTCGGACCTGACCGCATCGCCGAGCCCGGCGGAGCAATCGGCGAGCAGGTCTCGCAAACGCGAAATATCGAGGGGCGCCAGCCGGCCCGCTTCCATTACATTGATCGCAGGCGGCGTCAATCCAGCCTTGGCCTCGCGCTCTTTGGCCCGACTTTTCGCGCGCTCTTCGCGATACAGCACGTACGAGCGCGCGACGTCGTGCTCGCCGGAACGCATCAACGCCAGCTCGACCTGATCCTGGATATCTTCGATATGGAAAGTGCCGCCGTTCGGCTGGCGCCGCATCAGCGCGTTGACCGCGTTTTCGGTCAGGGTTACGACGAGTTCGCGCACGCGCGCCGATGCCGCGCCCTGGCCTCCGTTGACGGCGAGGAATGCCTTGGTCAGCGCGATCGAAATTTTTGCCGGCTCGAAACCGACCACCGCGCCATTGCGGCGAATGATCTTGTACTGCGCGTAGCGCGCATCGGATGCGGACCGTTCGTCCAGCGAGAACCGGGTTATCTGGGTCGGGGAAATCGCGGGTGTTGCAAGCTGCATGCCTGTCTCCTGTTTTAGATGGCGACGCTTTTCGCACGCCGCGCAGTCAAAATATCTACACCTTATACACAGCTTATCCAACGAGTCATACACAACCTATTGTGGTTTTACGTGATGACGCTACTAATTCTAGTACTCTCAGCAACAGAGTCAACAACTTTCGAAGAAAAAATCTGCCGCCCCGGAGGACCTCTTGAACTGCCGATTTGAAAAGGGAATGGACAGCGGGTCGGCCCTCACGCAAACCCGCCTGCGCAAAAAAAGCGGCGCCTGAAGTTTTTATGAGACCGCGAGCGCGGCTCGGTAACGCTGCCAGTCGAAGCAAGGTCCCGGATCGGTTTTGCGGCCCGGGGCGATATCGGAATGGCCTTTTATATCGGAAATCGGGTAGGTCGCGCGCAGCGTCCTGGTGAGTGTCGCCAGGCCTTCGTATTGGCAATCGGTGAACGGTATGCTGTCGCAACCTTCAAGCTCGACGCCGATGGAAAAATCGTTGCAGCGCTCATGCCCGCACCAACTGGAAATCCCTGCGTGCCAGGCGCGCTTGTCGCAGGAGACGAACTGGATGATTTCGCCGTTGCGGCGAATCAGGAAATGCGCCGATACGCGCACATGCGCGATCGACCGGTAATAGGGATGCGCTGCAGGATCGAGACGGTTGGTAAATAATTCGATAATGCCGTCGCCGCCGAATTCGCCCGGCGGCAGGCTGATGTTGTGAATGACGAGTAATTGAACGCTGGAATGCGCTGGACGCTCATCAAAATTCGGCGAGGCGATGAAACTGGCTGCGGAAAGAAGGCCATTTACATCGATGGACGACGATTGATTCACGACTACGGCGCGGAAACTTCCGGATATTTGCGGATTTTTCGAAGGTTTTCGTCGACTGGGCGATGCGCGGCATCGCGCAGCCGTAACCTACTGTATCCCCAATCTTTCCATCCGATAGCGCAGCGCCCGGAACGTGATTCCCAGCAGCTTCGCCGCCGCCGTGCGGTTGAAGCGGGTCTTGTCGAGCGCCTCGAGTATGGCCTGCTTTTCCATGCCATCGAGATACTCTTGTAGCGGCAGCTTGCCGCCATTCGGCGCGGCGCTCTGCTGAACGATCGATTCCGGCGGCGAAAGCTGCAGGTCGCAGGTCATGATCCGCGAATCCGAGCACAGCGCCAGCGCGCGCTCCAGGATATTTTCGAGCTCGCGCACATTGCCCGGAAAATCGTATTGCGTCAGCGCGCGCAACGCTTCCTTGTCGAGTTCACACGGCGTGCCGCCGATCGCGCGCGACATGCGTGCCAGAACTGAACGCGTGATCAGGGAAATGTCCTCGCGCATATCGCGCAGCGCAGGCATTTTGAGCTCGATCACGTTCAGCCGGTAGTACAGATCCTGGCGGAATTTTCCGGTCTCCACGCATTCGCTCAGCGACTGGTGCGTCGCGCTGATGATGCGCACGTCGACCTTGTCTTCCTGCGTCGCGCCGACCTTGCGCACCTTCTTTTCCTGGATTGCGCGCAACAGCTTGACCTGCATCAGGATCGGCAAGTCGGCGACTTCGTCGAGGAACAGCGTCCCGCCGCTGGCGGCCTGAAAAAACCCATCGCGATCGGCCTCGGCGCCGGTAAACGCGCCGCGCCGGTAGCCGAAAAATTCGCTCTCCATCAGGTTTTCCGGAATCGCGCCGCAATTGACCGGCACGAAAGACTTGTCGCGGCGCGCGCTTTTCTGGTGGATCAAACGCGCCGCACGCTCCTTGCCGCTGCCCGATTCGCCGGTGATGTAAACCGGCGCTTCGCTGCGCGACAGCTTTTCGATCAGTTGCCGCACCTGATTCATCGCCGGCGATTCGCCGAGCAAGGCATTTTCCGTACTGACGATAGCGACATTGGCCTGCGGCAGACTCAACGCGGATTTGACCAGCGTGCGCAGATGTTCGAGCGAGACCGGCTTGGCGAGATAATCGAAGGCGCCGGCCTTGAGCGCGGCAACGGCGTTTTCGGCGCTGCCGTGCGCCGTAATGCAGGCGACCGGCAAATCGGCGCAATGGGCGCCGATGTGCTTGACGAGTTCGAGACCATCGCCATCGGGAAGCCGGATATCGGTCAGGCAAAGATCGAAATGCCGCGTTTGCACGAGCTGCATCGCTTCACGCAGCGTCATCGCGCGTTCGACTTCCAGACCCATGCGCAGCAGCGTCAACTCGAGCAGCTCGAGAATGTCGGCTTCGTCGTCGACTATCAGCACGGTGGTCATAGCGCTTGCGGTCCGGCCGCCGCGCTCTTTGCGCTTTTGCATCACGCTCCCTCGCAAGAAATCATGAAATGCGCGCCGACGTCCGAAGGCACGTAATCGAGTGTCGCATTGTTGGCTTCACACACTTCGCGCGCAATCGACAGCCCGAGGCCGGTGCCGCTTGCGGCAGTGGTGAAGAACGGTTCGAACAACTGGTGTCGCAAGGCTTCGTCAACCCCGGGGCCGTCGTCGATAACGTGTAATTTTACCGCATCACGCCGCGCGGCGTGGGTGATCAAACGTATGCTGGCGTCGTGACGCCCGCAATAACGCAGCGCGTTGCGGCAGAGATTCCACATCACCTGATTCAAGTGACTGCGGTCGAAGTTGACGACCAGCCCCGTCTCCAGCTCGAGCTTGAAAATCGTATCGGCAATTTTTTCGATCTGGCAAAACTGTTCGACAAAGGTGCGCAGGTAGTCGCCGACCAGAAAATTTTCGCGGTGCGCGCGGTCGCGCCAGTTCAGTTTAAGCACTTCGTGCACCATGCGCTCGAGCCGCTGCACGTTGTCGTGAATGATGCAGAGCAAGCGCGCCTGGGTGGGCGAGGCGCCCGGCTCCTCCTGCAGCAGTTCGGTCGCATGATTGATGGCGCTGAGCGGATTACGAATCTCGTGCGCGATATTGGCGGTGAGCCGTCCGAGCGCCGCCAGCTTCAATTGCTGCGCCTGGCTTTGCACGCGACTCAAGTCTTCCATAAAAATAACCGCGCCCTGGTGGCGGCTTTTTCCAATCGGAATGAAGCGTGCCGAAATCGGCGCTTGCGACAGCATGGTGCGCATGGGCTGAGGCCGGGCCTCGGGCTTTTCGCGCCAGAGTTGCAGGCGCTCGGCGAGCGCCGGCGAATAGTCTTCGAGCATCGCAGCGCCGCGCAAATTCGCAACCGAACCGAGCAAGCGTTCAGCCTGAACGTTGAACTGCCGGATCACGCCGAGCTCATCGACAACCAGCACGCCGTCGTGCATGTCCTGGATAACCAGTTGATTGACCTGCGCCATGTTCGCCAGATCGATGCCGCGCTGTTCCGCCAACTCCTCGCTGGCAACCGCGTATTTGGCCAGATTGTAAGCCAGCCAGGCGGTCGCGAAGTAGCCGGTGCTGAGGAGCCCGGCCTGGATATAAAGGGAACTGCTGCCGTCCAGAAACCACACCTCGTAGGTATGTTCGAACAGCACGACAAGGCTGGCGAGCGCGGCGTGAAATAACGCGAGCCGGCCGCGGCTGATCAAGCCGGCAGCGGCCAGCGACGCGAGCAGCAAAAGTCCCAGCCCGCTGGTGATGCCGCCGCTTGCGAACATCATTGTGACGATGATGGCGATATCGGCGCTGATCAGCACGCTGAGCTGAAAATCGAGCCGCGGTTGGCGCACGCGGCACGCGATCAGGCTGGCGACGCCCAGCATCAGATAAGTGATGCTGGCGGATAGAAACAGCGCCGAGTTGCGGGATCCGAACGAAACGACGTCGTCGAACATCACCGCGCCAAGAAACAACAGCGCCGCGACGAGCAGACGATAGGTATTGAAATAACTGAGCGATCGCCAGTACGAATCGGTCTGCGGATCGATTTGCGGAATGGCCGGAGCGGCCAGGTCCAGCGGATGCAGCGTCGACGACTTCGCCATCAGCGCGCTACGGGAAGAACGATCGCTATCGGACAATGGCTTGCGCTAACAGCCGTTAATGCAGGCGCCGGTGCTCTTCGGAGCAAAACGACTGCCCCTGCGCCGATATGCTTTCGCTTCTCGGAAGGTGAACGCCGCAGTGGCTGCAACGCACCATGTCTTCGCCGCTGACCTGTTGCGCGGATTGCGACGGATCGGGCTTCCGCAATCCCCTGCCGTAGGCTTTCAACACCCAGTAAACCAGCAGAAAACCAGCGACCAGCAACAGAAGCTTCATCACGCTACGCTTGCTCCGCCAACATGAGAAGAAAAGAAAGAAAAAACCGAAACAAGTGATCGCTCTGGTCGGGGTGAGAGGATTCGAACCTCCGACTCCTGCGTCCCGAACGCAGTACTCTACCAGGCTGAGCTACACCCCGTTTCAACAACCGCACTGACAGCCCGGCCGCCGGCGAAACATGCACCGCCCATGCAGTGAATCACATAAAGCGGGATGACATGAAGCGGATCTTTCAAAAGGATGGGCGATTCGAATCAAATGCTTCCGAATCAATGCGTCCGCGTGACTGCAAAGTCCGCCAAGTGTAGCAAACAATCCTTGTAATTAGAATGCGGCAGGGTGGCGATCGCGGCCGCTGCCATGTGCGATTCGACAAGCGCCTGGGCGCGCGCATAATCGAGCGCCCGTGTCTCGTAAATCGCCTCGAGCACCTGCTGGAAATCATTGCGCCCGCTGCTTTCTATCGCGTGCCGCACGAATTCGGCCTGCGCCGGCGTGCCGTTCTGCATCGCGTAAATCAAGGGCAGCGTAGGCTTACCCTCGGCGAGATCATCTCCGAGATTTTTGCCCGTCTCAACGTGATCGCCCGAGTAATCGAGCACGTCGTCGATCAACTGGAAGGCGGTGCCGAGATGCATGCCGTACAGCGCCACGCGATCTTCATCGGCGCGTGTCGCAGCGCCGAGGATCGCGCCCAGGCGCATCGCGGCTTCGAACAGCTTCGCGGTCTTGAAACGGATGACCTGAAGGTAGCTTTGCTCGTCGATCGAGGCATTCCGGCAATTCAACAACTGCAATACCTCGCCTTCGGCGATGATGTTGGTCGCATCGGCCAATTCCCGCATGACGCGCGGATTGTCGACCGCCAGCATCATCTGGAACGCGCGCGAATACAGGAAGTCGCCGACCAGCACGCTGGCCGGATTGCCGAACAGGGAATTGGCGGTAAGCTGGCCGCGGCGGAGTTCGGACGCATCGACGACATCGTCGTGCAGCAAGGTCGCGGTATGTATGAATTCGACGACGGCCGCGAGTTCGTGGTGGAATTTGCCCCGATAACCGAACGCGCCCGCGGCAAGAATGACGAGCGCGGGACGCAGGCGCTTGCCGCCGCTGCCCACGATGTGCTCGGCTACCTCGCGAATCAGCGCGACTTCCGAGTACAGGCGCGCCCGGATGACACGGTCGACCGCCGTCATATCGTCCGCTATGAAGCGGCGAATCGCTTGCAGGGAATCTATCCTGAAGATGTCAACTGCGGCGTTTTCGGGCACGGGACGACGAGAGCCGGGGAGAGCAACCATTATACCCAGCCGGTCGCGACGAACGGAAACGCCTGTCGATGCTCGACAGGGATAACGACGGGATACAACGATTTTGACGCAAAAATTCTTATCCTATAAAATGCCCGGTTTGCAAATGTCCGATCGGGGTCGTCATGTACGCGGTGATAAAAAGCGGTGGCAAGCAATACCGCGTCGTTTCCGGTGAAAAACTGAAGGTCGAAACAATCTCGCAGGAAGTCGGTGCTGCGATCGTGCTCGATCAGATTCTGATGGTCGCCGACGGCGACAAGCTGTCTTTCGGCAATCCGCTGGTTTCCGGCGCAACCATCAAGGCGACGGTTATATCGCACGGCCGCGGCGAGAAGATAAAAATCTTTAAAATGCGCCGGCGCAAGCACTATCGCAAGACGCAAGGGCATCGCCAGAATTACACCGAAATCCAGATCGACAGCATTTCGGCCGAGCAAGGATAAACCATGGCACACAAGAAAGCCGGTGGAAGTTCGCGCAACGGCCGCGATTCCAATCCGAAGATGCTCGGCGTCAAGGCCTACGGCGGCGAGTTGATCCCCGCAGGCAGCATCATCATTCGCCAGCGCGGGACCAAGGTTCACGCGGGCGGCAATGTTGGCATGGGCAAGGACCATACGCTATTCGCGAAAATCGATGGCAAAGTCGAGTTCTCGGTCAAAGGCGGGCAAAAGCGCAAGGTCGTGAGCATCGTGCCGGCCTGAAATCCGGTCGCCGCACCGACAAGCCCTGTCGCCGGCGACAGGGCTTTTTTGTTTGTAGCGGCACTTTTGCCTGGCGTTCGGTTGGCGTCAGTCAAGGCGTAATTGAATGAAGTTTATCGACGAAGCCGTAATCGAAGTTATCGCCGGCAAAGGCGGCGATGGCTCGGCGAGTTTCAGGCGCGAGAAATATATCCCCAGAGGCGGACCCGATGGCGGCGATGGCGGCCAGGGCGGCAGCGTCTACGCCATTGCGGATCGCAATATCAATACCTTGGTCGAATACCGTTACGCGCGAATCCACCGGGCCAAAAACGGCGAGCGCGGGCGCGGCGCCGACTGCTACGGCAAGAGTGGCGATGACATTGTCCTGCGCTTTCCTGTCGGCACGGTCATCACCGATCACACCAGCGGCGAACCGATCGCCGATCTGGCGCAGCACGGCGAGCAGGCCCTGCTGGCTAAAGGCGGCGCCAAGGGGCTCGGCAATCTGCATTTCAAATCCAGCACGAATCGCGCGCCGCGCCAAACCACGCCCGGGCAGGCCGGCGAAACGCGTATGCTTCGCCTCGAGCTCAAGGTACTGGCCGATGTCGGCCTGCTCGGCCTGCCCAACGCCGGCAAATCGACCTTTATCAGGGCGGTTTCTGCGGCGCGTCCCAAGGTAGCCGACTACCCATTCACAACCCTGCATCCAAACCTCGGCGTGGTCCGCGTCGATTACGACAAAAGCTTCGTGATTGCCGATATCCCCGGTTTGATCGAGGGCGCCGCCGAGGGCGCCGGGCTCGGCCACCAGTTTCTGCGCCATCTCGCCCGCACGCGGCTCTTGCTGCATCTGGTCGATATCGCGCCGTTCGACGAATCGGACCCGGTCGCCGATGCGCACACGGTCGTCGAAGAGTTGCGTAAGTATGACGAGGCCCTGTATCGAAAAGCGCGCTGGCTGCTGCTGAACAAGGTCGATCTTATCGCGGCGGACGAACGCCAGCGCCGCGTCGACGATTTCCTCGAGCGCTATGGCTCGGCGCAGAAAAGCTTCATTATTTCCGCATTGACCGGCGAAGGTTGCCGCGAGCTGGTTTTCGCTATCATGGAACATCTCGAGCAGCAGAAAAACGCGGGCGAAAGCCAGGGCAGCATCGAAGCGGCAGCATCCATCTCGACCCCGATGAGCCTTCCATGAGCGACGTTTCCATTGCAACAACCGAATCCGGCGCCAACCGGGCTCTGGGCGGTGTACGGCGCCTGGTCGTAAAAGTCGGCAGCAGCCTCGTCACCGATGAGGGCCGCGGCCTCGACCTCGCCGCGATTGCACGCTGGGCGGAACAGATCGCCGCGCTGAAACACCTGGGAAGGGAAGTCATTCTGGTTTCGAGCGGCGCGATCGCCGAGGGCATGCAACGGCTGCAGTGGAAAAAGCGGCCGGTCGCGGTGCACGATCTCCAGGCGGCAGCAGCGGTCGGACAGATGGGTCTGGTGCAAGCCTACGAATCCTGCTTCCGGCAGCATGGGCTGCACGCCGCGCAGATCTTGCTGACCCACGACGACCTGGCGAATCGCAAGCGCTACCTGAATGCGCGGTCAACATTGCGCACCTTGCTCAAACTGAACGTGATTCCTGTGATCAACGAGAACGACACGGTGGTCACCAATGAAATCCGCTTTGGCGACAACGATACTCTGGCGGCGCTGGTGACGAATCTGATCGAAGCCGATCTCCTCGTGATCCTGACCGACCAGAGCGGACTCTACGACAGCGATCCGCGTAAAAACCCGCAGGCAAAACTGGTGATCCAGGCCCAGGCCGGCGGCCGCGAACTCGAACAAATGGCTGGCGGGGTCGGCAGCGCGATCGGCAGCGGCGGCATGCTTACAAAAATACTGGCAGCCAAGCGCGCCGCCCGCAGCGGCGCTCACACCGTCATCGCCTCGGGCCGCGAACCAGGCGTGTTACTGCGCATCATGCGTGGCGAGAGCGCCGGGACCTTGCTGACGGCGCCGACCCTGACCCTGGCCGCGCGTAAGCAGTGGCTGGCCGATCATCTGCAAGTGCGGGGCAAGCTGGTGCTCGACGACGGCGCGGTGCGCGCATTGCGCGCCGACGGAAAAAGCCTGCTGCCGATCGGCGTGATCGCCTGCGATGGAGAATTCGATCGCGGCGCTGCCGTCAGCTGCATGGCGGCCGACGGCAGCGAGATCGCGCGCGGACTCGTCAACTACAGTTCAGCCGAGACGAAGCAGATATTGCGCTGCCCGAGCCAGGAAATCGAAGCGCGTTTAGGTTATATCGACGATTCGGAGTTGATTCATCGGGACAATCTGGTTTTGCTTTAGCAGGTCTTAAAAAAATCAGTTGTCATTCCCGCGCAGGCGGGAATCCAGGGTTTCCCTTAACTATCTGTTTCTAATAGCTTCTGGATTCTCGCTTGCGCGGGAACGACACCGGAGGCTCACGCCGGCAAGCGAATCGATTAGCGGGCATCCAAACCGCGCCCGACGCTACTCCCGTATCCCTCGTCCCTGGTGAACGTTCGTATAAATACTCGCGCGTCAGAGGGAAATTGAAGCGGCCATCCGGCAGCGGTTTGCCGCCCAGGACCTGATAGATCGACATCCAGCCGCGCTCGAACGCGTGCGCCGAACCCGCCATGTAAATGCGCCAGATACGGAATTTCTTTTCCCCGACCAGCGCGATCGCCTCGCGTTTGCCGGCTTCCAGCCGATCGACCCAATGCCACAAGGTTTTCGCGTAATGCTGCTGCAGGCATTCGACGTCCCAGCATTCCAGCCGCTGCTCCGACATGGCCGCCATCGCTTTCGACACATGGACGAGTTCGCCGCCCGGAAAAACATATTCGTCGATGAATTCGCCAATGCCGCTGCCGAGCCGGTCGTTATCGGTCGAGCTGAGCGTGATGCCGTGATTCAGGATCAAACCGCCAGGTTCGAGCAGACGATAAATCTTGCCGAAATAAAGCGGCAGATTCTTTTCCCCGACGTGCTCGAACATGCCGACGCTGGCAATCTTGTCGAAGCGTTCGTGCTCAGACAGATCGCGATAATCGAGCAGCCGCACTTCGCACAACCCTGACAGGCCGAGTTCGGCGATTTGCTGCTGAACGTAGCGACACTGGTTTTCGCTCAGCGTGATGCCGGTCGCTTTCACGCCGTAGTGCCGCGCAGCCCACAGGATCAATGCGCCCCAGCCGCAGCCGATATCGAGGAATCGTTCGCCCGCCCGCAGATTCAGCTTGTTGCAATTATGAGCCAGCTTTTGCGCCTGCGCCTGATCGAGGCTGTCGTCGGGATGGCGAAAATAAGCGCACGAATACACGCGCTGGCGATCGAGCCATAGCGCGTAAAATTCGTCGGCGACATCGTAATGATACTGGATCGCCTCGCGATCGCCGGGGCGCGAATGGCGCCACCATGCCGCGTTGACCCTGCCGCGCGTGAAAT